>NZ_JBNDHS010000129.1:0-14163 GCF_056755095.1 Rhizobium sp. SVR5-9E
CGACGATGCTGCGTGAAAAATCCGGTGAGGGCGCCGATACCGCCAGCCCGGCGGCTAAAGCTACGACGCTCAAAGAGGCCATGTGCAGTGCTTCCAACATAGATCCAACCTGGTCCCGACTATGTACTCAGATGACCTGAATGGCAAATGAATGCCCCAGTTCCGAGGAGTTACTGCAATCTTAAGGCGTATATTCCCGCGCATTCACATCCGAAACGAGATAAAGGCGGAAAGCGGCAGATGCACTTTCCGCGATGAAATGTGTCAGCCGGCAGGCTGTCGAATCGCCGAGGTGGCCGTCAGTCGGCCGTAGACTGCCAGCAGACCGCCCACCGCTCCTGCTATGCTCACGATTGAATCGACGATCTGCCCCTGATCGCCGGCTGTAACCTCGAAGCCCGTCGCATGCAGCATGGAGGCACCAACGGAAATCAGCGCACCCCAGATCGTCTTCGAATGATACCAATGCTTCAAATCATCCATCGCTAGCTCCTTGCGTTGAAAATCAAAAATCAACCGTTGCCATGGCCGGCAGGCCTAGCGGTATCCGCTGTCCCATCTGCCGGACGCGTATCGTCAATGCCGTCTGCAGGCTGCCGAAGTCGGCCAGCTCATCCGCCTGAGGGTAGGTCCAGGCGGCGGAGGTGACATCGGCCTGCCGCTTCACCGCGCTTCCGCTCAGCATTTCCACGCGATAGCGCTCAAACGGCTCGTCGAGCGGGATGTCGGCCGCCATCCAGTTATCGGCATCGATCCGTCCCCGTCTCACCCACGAAAACACCGCCGCCCCGGCGCCATCACGACGTGCGCGGACATGGACGGGTGAAAGAGGTGTCTCCGCGCGCATGCCGCCCTCGAAGGGGAAAGGCCCTGCCTTGCCCAGGGTCCCCGCCGCTTCGGCGATCCAGTTCAGCCGCAATCCGATCTCCTCGCTGCCGAGCGAAAGTGGAACCACCGCGCCGTCCAGCATGACCACCGCCGCGCCGTCCTCCGCCCCGGCATCCATCGCATCGTCGGTTCCTGCCAGAGCGCGAAGCAAGCCTCCAAGCCGCCAGCGTCCCGCCGAGATCTCTTCCGCCTGCTGAAATGCCAGAACCTCCCAGGCGCCGTTGCCGGACAGCACAGCGATCAGGTTCGCGCCGTTCAGAACGGAGACCGCCGATCCCGAAGACAGTTCGCCGGACGCGAGATTGACCTCGACGGTCTTCGACCGGTCGAACCGCCCGCGCACGCCCGCGGAGAGCGACCCGGCCAGCGTCCCAACCTTTGCCGGCCTTTCGACCAGCGCCCGGCCGCGATAACCCTCTTCGCTCACCGAGGAGGACAGCCCGATAGTGCGCCATGGTCGCGCAAAAACCGCCCCGCGCGCGAAGCTCGCCGCCTCGCCGCTCTCGAAGCGCGGCAGGTCCATCAGGTGAACGACCGGCGCGAAAAGGCTCGACGGCTGCCCGCCATTCTGCTTGCCGCCCGTCTCTTCTGCCGGCGCGCTGCCTGCAGACGGCGAAAACTCGCGCGCTTCGACCTCCCGGACCTCGCCATCCTCGATGCGCGAGATGAGGAAACGACCTTGCGGCCCATCCGGCAACGTCACCACGTCGCCCGGCTGAAACCGCAGATCGTGCGGCGGCAGCGCGAAGCGGATGGAGCGGCGCCCGATCCGGTTGTCACGCCGCAGCCCCTCGGCCGCAGCCAATGCCGTCTCCTCGGCGACCACCGCCGGAAGATCGCTTTTCAATACCCTGTTGGTCGCCGATTGCGTTCGGTGCGACCGCACTCCAGCATGCTCGTATTCAAGGTCCGGATTGTAGAAGGTCACCACCGCTTCGGCAGCAAAGTCGCTGTCGTGACCGCGCGTCTCCTGCCACAGCGGCCGTTCCTCGATGTCGGCAAGTACAGGCGCCGCCATCGCTGGAAGGCTTGCTTTCCCCCGGGAGCGAAAGCGAAGCAACCCGCCATCTTCGAAGGCATCGATTTGGAACGTCTCCAGCAGCGGCTCGATGAGACTTCGCGCCGACGTCAGATCGCCCTGCACATAGCCCGTCAGATCGCCAGAGACTTCCGAAACGTCGAAATCCTCGAAGACATGATCGCGAAGTACCGCCGCAATCACATCGGCAAGCGTCCCGCTCCCGAGACGCCCGTTCAGCCAGTGCCCCGTTCGCCAATTCGGCCCATCGCTCCAAGTTGCCGCATTCTGTGGAAACGCCGGATAGGGCCTCGCATCCCAGGACCAGAGAAACAGATGCTGTGGATCGACCATGCCGCCGGGCGGCTGGTCTCCACTCCACCAGTCGTGATGTGCCTCAAGGAACCGCCGCTGCACCGCATCGGAGCGCATCCGGTTGGAGAAGTAGGGTGCTGCACTTTCTGCGGATTTCGGATCGGCAAAGACATTGGGCTGATTGCCGCCCTTGTCCACCGCTCCGCATCCGAGTTCGGTAAACCAGACCGGCTTGCTCCGTGCCAGCCAGGCGGTGGGACTCGCCCTCTCCAAGCCACCGACGCGCTCGTAATGCCGGTTCGTCCACCAGCCCTCGATATCCTTGTCACGGAAGACCCAAGGCTTGCCCGCAAGCCCGTCGGTGATCGGCGAACGGACCCTCGCCTTGCGAGCCGCCTCGCTCGCGTAATACCAATCGAAACCCTCACCGCTTTCGATCCCGGCCATCAAACCCGAGGGGTCATCGGCCGTCCGCATTCCGTCCGGATTGGCTTGCGCCAGATCGTCGTCGCGCCAATCGGAAAGCGGCATGTAGTTGTCGATGCCGACGGCCTCGATTGCATCCGAGGCCCAGAGCGGATCGAGATGGAAATAGACATCCCCGCTGCCATCCTGCGGGTGGTACCCAAAATATTCGCTCCAATCGGCCGCATAGGTGAGTTTCATCGAAGGCAGGAGCGCCTTCACATCGGAGGCCAGCGCCGAAAGCGCATTCACAAAGGGAAACGCGCCCGTTTCGTCGCGCACCTGGCTCAGCCCGCGCATCTCCGAGCCGATGATGAAGCCCTCGACACCACCTGCCGCCTTGGCGAGTTGCGCATAGTGCAGAATGAACCGTCGGTAGCTTTCCTCGCCGCCGTTATAGGTCACGCGCTGCCCGGAGACGCTGAAATGCCCAGCCTGCGCCGAACCGCAGAATGCCTCTATCTGGCCGCGCGCCGCTGCCGTTTTGTCCGCTGCGCCGCTCTGCCCGATCGCCGGATCGCAGGTCAGGCGCCCGCGCCAGGGATAGGCCGCCTGGCCCGTACCGCCATAGGGATCGGGCAGCGAGTTCCCCTCGCCGATGTCCATCATCACGAAGGGATAGAGGAAGACCTTCAATCCCCGCGCCTTCAGGTCGGCAATCGCCGAAACCACGCTCGCGTCGTCTGGCGTCCCGCCATAGGCCGGCCCGCCATCTAGCCGGCTCACGAGATAGGCTTCGGCCCGCGAGACACCTGACACCGACCACGGGCTGCTTTCGTTATTCCTGGAGCGCACTTCGACGCCCGGGACGATCTGGCAGTTCCCTGCCCTGAGATCGGTTCCGAACCACGACACCACGAGCGCCACCCGCTCGAGATTGGGGCAGACCGCCATCAGTTCGTCGATCGAGACCACCCAGTCCGTCAGGCCTTGCAGGCTGTTGCGGTTGATCACGCGCGCACTGCCCGCACCCGTCTTCTCCGAAACCGCTACCGTCCGGTAGCCATGCTCGGTTGCACCCGGCGTGATGCAGATCGCCCTGACCTGCTCTTCCAGTCTACCAATCGGCCGCACCACTTCGAACTGCAGCAGCGGAATGCGGTTGCCGTAGTTGTCGAGCGGCAGATGCTCGAAAACCACATAGGCCAGCCCGCGATAGGCGGGCGCCAGCCCCGCACCCTGCTTTGCCTCGATCAGCGGATCCGGCAGTTGCCCGCCATCGCCGGGGTAGAGCCGCATCTCGATCTTCGTCAGGTCGAGTTCCTTGCCGTCCGCCCAGACCCGCCTGACGCTCGCAACCGGTCCCTCACAAAGCCCGACGGCAAAATTCGCGAAATAGCGGAAGGTCTCCACCCGCGGCCCCGATGACGACTTCCCGCCGGTGCGCTCGCTCGTCACTTCCTCCTCGAAGCGCGTCGCCCAGATCATCGTCCCGCCGATCCTAGCCGCGCCGTAGACGCGGTTGATCGCCGTCCCCTCGTCGGCGCCGGGTATCCGCGCGGTCGAAAGCCGCGACCCGCGCACCGTCGTCCCGCCGCCGATCAGCGCCCGATCGATTGCATTGCCCGCCAGCGCCCCAGCCGCCCTGCCGATAATCGCGCCCACCGGCCCGAACACGCTGCCCAGCGCTGCCCCGGCCGCCTGAAGAAGAAGAGTAGCCATCGAAACCTCGCGCGCGAAAACGTCGCACATCCGCGAGGATGGCGCTTGATTATTCGCGCAATGATTGTGTTAAGGTACAACGATCGGGAGCAGAAGCAGCAAGCGCCGAGACCAGCCGGCGCGCTGGAGAGGATGGGCCTCTTCAGCCTCGGCAAAGGCCTTGCTCTCGATCAAGGAGGTGATGCGATGTGGTTCTTGCCACTAAGTATCACGCTTAGTGCAAGGAAAACCCGGACGGGCTGGTCCATAGCCATCCGGGTCAGATTCCTAAGCTAAGCAAACGGTGGGCGGGGTTGCCTCCCCGCTCACCACTCCTGAAACATACTCGCAAGCAGGTCATCTTTCAAGTTGCGGTACAACCTCCGGGAACCGAAACACCGCCGCAATCCGCCGCCGCCAGCTCGGCACGAGCGCCGAGCGGATCACCGCCGCCTGCTCGTAGGCATGGATGAAGCTCTTCTCGCCGGCGAAGATGCCCGCATGTTTCGCCGCCATATCGGGCCGCCAGCGAAAGAGCAGCAGGTCGCCCGGCCGCGCTTCGTCCACCGGCAAAGCCTCGCCGAAATGCCGGAGTGCGGCATCCATCAGCCGATCCTTGCCGCTTCGCTCCGCCCAGTCACGGGCATAGGGCGGCGGCAGTTCCGGCTCTTCGCCATAGAGCTCCCGCCAGACGCCACGGATCAACCCCAGGCAGTCGCAGCCGACGCCCTTCGCCGAAGCCTGGTGCCGGTAGGGCGTGCCGATCCACCCCTCGGCCGCGGCCAGGGCTCTTTCGCTCATCGTTGTCATTTGAACAGCGCGCTCCCATCATGGACGCTTTCGCCGTCCGCATAGGTATAGGCAAAGTCGGCGCCCGGCATATGCGGAAAGCCCTGGAAATTTAACTGGTTGGAGAATTTCGCCCGGCATGTGCCAAAGGTCTTGTCGCACCCCGCCGTCAGGCGCACGCGATCGCCCGCCTCGGGCGCCCGCGCCATCGGCAGCCACAGCGTCAGCTCAACGCTCACGCCCGCCACCGAATGCGCCTCGATATCCATCGTCTCTCCGGCATTCACGCCATCGAGGAAAGTCGCAACGCCATGATGAAAGAAGCCGTCGGGAAAGGCGCTGACTCCGGAGAGCACAAGTCGCGTTGCGTCGACGATTGACTCTACGGAACCCTCCCTCCCGAATTGACTCTGTGTCAGATCGATCCCGCAGCGTCCGTCACCGAGGGTCGCGTCGCAGCGCCGGCTGTAAAGCCGCCCCTGCGGCTGGTTCAGCCGATGCGCAAAACTCCTGAGCTCCGCCCGGAACTGCCCGGCGTCGCGCGTCACCTCGCCGATCTCCTGCACCTTCAGAAGGAGATGCTGCTCCGGAGCTGCCCAGTTGACGAGAAACACCTCGACCCGTGCGTCATCATAAAGCCCACGCTGCAGGTCCTCCTCGCTGATCGCCTCGCTCGAAAATCCGCCTGCGACTTCGCTCGTTACGGCGGGCAGACCAGCACCTTCCTCGGTGGCGCTCGCGGAAAATCCACTCGCCGCCAGAAATATGGTTCCGTCGAAGCCGAGATCATGGTCATGCTCGGTAAACCCCAGCACCACGCCATCGCGCCGTCTCACGCGCCAGGCATGGCAGACTGTCGTGGCATCGCCATCGAGATGCGCCTTGAGCGCCGCATCGATCGTTCTCATGGCAGGATCTCCGTCAGTGGAATGGCCGGAATACGTCCGGCATTGAAAGCCGTCAGGTTCACGTCGATCCGCCCGGTCGCAAAGCGCACCGGCACGTCGAATTCGAAGCCTGCGGTCACGCTCAACCCGTTCGCAGGAATATGCCCGGCCGAGAACGTCACGATCCCCGTTGCATGATCGCACGCGAAGGCCGAAGGCGGCTTGACGGCCCCGTTGACCGCAACAACAACGGTCCCGGCCACCGGCTTGGCAATCTGCCGCACAGCGCTCGCCGCCGCATCGCCATAGGTCTTGACCAGCTGGAAACTCGCCTTGCTACCCTCTCCAGCCCCGATCACCTGATCGAGCGCCGTCACCGGCTCATCCGGCCGACCTGATTTCCAGTCGATCGGGTCGCGGAACCTGAACCCGTAAAGTTCGCCGCTCCGCGCCTCGAAAAACGCCAGCACCTCGTAGAGATCGCCGATCGACCGGATGCCCGATCCGGCATCGTAACTGCGCCTGGCATCCCGCCAGCGGCTGTTGCGGCTTTCCCGACCGTTCGAAAGATTGACGATGTCGGTCCGCCGCACCGGTCCGCCGCTCGTCGAAAGCGAAAGCCGCAACGGAAAGCGCACCTCGTGAAATCCACCCATGCCCGCCTCACAAATTCCGCTGGCCGCGCATCGCCGTGCGCGCCAGCATCGCGGCGATCTGCGCCTCGCTCTTCTGAAAGCTTTGCGCATCTGTCGCCGTCACGTTGAAGATGATCTGCGCCCCGCCCCCGCCTGCAGCGGCAACGCCGAGCGCGCCGTCCGGCCCGCGCTTCAGCGGCAGGATCGCCTCGCTTCCCGCCTCGCCCATCAGCCCCATGTCGCCGCCCATCGGAAAATAGGTCGGCGCGGAAACCACCCCGCCGTCGGCGAAGGGCAATATCTTGCCGCCCCCGCCGAACATCCCGGACACAGTTCCGCCGATCAAATTCTCCAGCGGCTTCATGCCGGCCGAAAGCGCAATATCCGCCAGCCGGTTGCCAAGGCTGCGCAAGACATCCTCAAGCCCCTTGCCGCCGCTGACCGCGCTTTTCAGTGCACCTGAGAGCGCCGACCCGAACGAACGCGACCGCCCCTCCAGATCATCGAGCGCCCGGCGCAATTCCTCCGCCTGCCCCGCCATCGCCGCGAGGTCCGTCTCGTCGTCTTCCATTAAAGTTCTCCTTGGATATGCTGAAGGCTGCGAGGACGGCCAGCCGTCCGCCGTCGAGCGCGGCCGCCACCACTTGCCTCTTCTCCCCAGCGGGGAGAAGTGCCGGAGCGAAGCGAGGCGATGAGGGGGTGAGCGGCGAAGCCGCGAATGCATGAGCAAATGCGAGAGCAAGAGCCCCTCATCCGCCATCCGGAAATCTCTCCATCATCCCGACCAGCCCCGCCCGCGAAAGCACCGCCGTCCCCGACGCAAGCCCGCCCGCGGCCGCATGAAACTCAGCGGGTGTCATGGCCCAGAAAGCCTCGGGAGGAAGCCGCAGCAGGCAGAGACCGATATGCAGGACGCGCGCCCAGGGAAACGGCTGGGCGTCCCGCGCGGTCTTGCTGCCTGCTGCGGCTAGAGGGGGCGGAGGGAGGTCGTTTCCGCCCCGGTTTCGGGTCCTGCGAATGTTGCCGTCAGAAGCTCGCCGACGATCGCCGCGTATCCGGCGATGCCGCCCTCGACGCTCGCTTCCGCCACGTCCTGATCCGAATAGAGATTGCCGCCGCCGCGAAGCCCGGCGCCGATGATGCGGATCATGTCCTCGGCCTTCAGCCGCCCGGCCGAAAAGCGCTCCGCCAGTCCCGCGAGATTGTCGGCCGCAAACGCCGTCTCAAGCTCCGAGAGCGCCCCAAGCGTCAGGCAGAGGATCCGCCGCTCGCCGTCAACCATGGCCTCGATCTCGCCTCGCCGGCGGTTTGCCCTTGCTCCCGCCGCGCGCATCAGAGCGCTCCGAAGGTCAAGGCGCCAGCCGATTCCAGCGCCAGCTCGAACATGAGCTCGCCGTTGTGCTGGCCGGAATATTCGAGCGCTGTCGCCTGGAACGGCCCGGTCACCGTGCCGAAGTCCGGAATGACGATCTGCCAGTTCAGGATCGATGCGTTGAAGACCGCACTCCTCACCAGCGCGTCCGAGCTGGCATCCTTGAAGATGCCCGCGCCGGAGATCGAAGCGCGCTGCACGCCCGCGCCACCGAGCAGTTCACGCCAGCGCCCGGCGCTTTCCGCATCGGTCACATCGACCGTTTCGGCGTTGAAGGCGAGGCGCTTGGAGCGCAAGCCCGCCACCGTCTCGTAAGCCGTGCCGCTATGGATCTTCAAGAGCAGATCCTTGCCCTTCTGCGCCACCATTTTCCCACCTTCCAAAAAGAAAAAGGCGCTCAAAGGCGCCCGCCAACAATCCCGAAATGCTGCCTCCGCCGCGTCGCGAGATACTTATCCCGGTTCCGTCACAGCCCTGAAGCGCATCTCCGCCGCGTGGAGTTTCGTCTTCGCCTCCCGCTGCGTGCGCGTCAGCCGGTGCTGCAGGCTGATGAGGTGGTGCCCGGCAAGCGTCAGCGCCGCATCGTCGAGCAACGTGTGCACGATCCCGGCAATCTCCTGCGCCTGCTTGCGCCCGCCCGCCTCGCACCAGATTTCCAGCGCCAGCAGATGCTCCTCGCCCGCCTCGCTGGCGGTCGAATAATTGCTGCTCGTCATCTCGCCGATGACGATGCACGGCAGCCTCCTGCCCGCCACCAGCCGGTCGCGGATACCGTCTTCGCCGATCAGCGCGGTAAGCCCGGCGTCGCCGGAAAGCCGCGCATGGATCGCCGCCAGCAGTTCATTTGCCGCGCTCATCGTCCACCTCCCGTTCGCGCTTCTCCGTCCGCGCGCCTTCGCGCGCAATCCTCGCCAGCACTGCCGCGAGATCCGGCAGCGTGATTGCGGCAAGCGCCTTCATCGGCCCTCCTCCTCGCAGAGGCAGACAAGATAGCGTGCCGTCTCATCCGGATCGCGCCAGGCGCCGATCGCAAAGATCCGCGAGCCTTTGCGAAGCCGCATGCCGGCCTTGACATCGCTTCGAAACCGCAGCCAGATGCGATGGGTCAGCGTGAATACATCCGCCCCCGCCCGCTCCTCGCGCACTTCACCGAGAGGCTCGACGCGCGCCCAGAGAGCGGCAACGGCCTCGTAGGAGACCGCAGCACCGCCCTGCCCGTCCGGCGTCTCGACCCTCCGCTCCAGTTCCAGCCGCGCCGTCATCTGCCCCGGATCGAAGAAGACCGACCGCATCAGAGCCTCCGCATCAGAAAGGGCGCGATCAGCCGGTCGTAGCCAGCCGGAATATCCGCCGGCTGGTCCGCGACTGCCACTGCGCCGCGGAAGGCAAACATCTGCGCCACATGCATCAGCATGGCGCGCTTCAGCACATCGGGCACATCCGCGCCGCTCTCGCCGAAGCCCGCGGCAAAGTCGATTTCGATGCCGTTGATGGCCCGGCCGATATTGACGTTCTGATTCAGGACCAGCCGCGCCGGCCGCGCATTGCCGTCGAGCACATGCCCCGCCAGCGGCAGCGAAACCTCTTCGCCGCCTGCATCGTAAAGCGTCACGCCTTCAATGGCTTGCACCGGTCCCTTGGCAATCTGAATCACGCCGTCTTCAGGAACTCTATCAAGATAGAGGCGCCAGCCCTGCGTCATCAGGCAGAGCCCGGTTACACGCTCCAGATGCTCGCGCGCCACCCGGACCAGCGAGGTCAGAAGCGCATCCTCCTCATTCCCGTCCAGCCGCAGATGCGCCTTCACATCGGCAAGCGTCAGCGCCTCCGCCAGCGGCGGAGCGGTCAATGCATAGGTCATGGAAATTTCCTTAAGAAATGCGTGTCGGAGCAAACCGCCCCCTCATCCGGCCCTTCGGGCCACCTTCTCCCCGGAGGGAGAAGGGACCGGAGACATCGCGGCAAAACCCCTTATTCCCTCGGGGAGAAGGTGCCGGCAGGCGGATGAGGGGGCCGACCATTGGCTATTCGCTATTCGCTCACCTCAGCTCACCGCAAACTTCACCAGCTTCATCGCCTCGAAGTTCTGCACCCCGCCGCCGACACGCTTGGTTGTATAGAAGAGCACATAAGGCTTGGCGGAATACGGATCGCGCAGCACCCGCACGCCCATGCGGTCGACCACAAGATAACCAGCACGGAAGTCGCCGAAAGCGATCGACAGCGCATTCGCCGCAATGTCCGGCATATCCTCGGCCTCGGCGACCGGGAAGCCCAGCAGCGTCGCCGCTTCGCCAGCACTTGCCGGCGGCTGCCAGAGATAGCGCCCTTCGGCGTCCTTCAGCTTGCGCACGGAAGCCTGCGTCTTGCGGTTCATCACGAAATTGGCGTTCTGCCGGTGGCCGGCCTTCAGCGCATAGATCGTATCGACCAGCACGTCGGATGCACCGCTCGCCGCAAACGCACCTGCAGCGCCGGTCGCGATATAGCCGAGATTGCCCCAGCTCCAGTCGCTATCGGCCACCGCGGTGTAGCTCAGGAAGCCCTTCGGCTTGTTCGTGCCGTCGCCGGAAACGAAGGCCGAGCCTTCCTGCTCGGCAAAGACCGTATCGACCTCGCTCGAAATCCACGCCTCGATATCGACGGCCGCATCGTCGAGCAGCGCCTGCGTCGCGGCCGGCATCGCATAGAGCTCCATGGTCGGGAAGGAAAGCTCGGCAAGCTGTGCCGTATTCGTCTGCGGCCGCGTCGCCGTCTCCGCTACCCAGCCGGAGGCCATGCCGGCGGTCGAGAACGGCTTCTTCAGCACCGAGCCGGAAACCTGGCGTACCGTCGCCAGCGCCCTGATCGGCGAGACGACCGAAAGCCTGCGGCCGATTTCCGTGTCCGTCTCCGGCGGCACGAGGTAACCGCCATCGGCGCCGGTGCCTACCGACATCGCCTTTGCCTCGATCTCGCGCAGACCCGCCTCGTCGCCACGGCGAATGTAGTTCTCGAAGGCCGCCTTGTGCTCGGCGGCCTCGACGCCACCCGCCGCCGAACGCCCAAGCGGTGGCCGCGCCTTCTTCAGCGCCAGCTGGTCGAGCACTTTCTTCTGCTCGTCCATCGCGCGGTTGATGCGGTCCATCTTCTCGCGCGTGACGACATCGGCCGTCAGCTTCTCCTCGATCTCGCCGAGGCGCCGGTCATTGGTTTCCTTGAACGCCTCGAAGGCCTCCATGAAGTCGTCGAAGGCAGCCGTCATCGTCTCCGGCACCGCCTTGATCTCCGGCGCCGTCTTCGCAGTCATATCCGTCATGAAACAATCCTATCTGAAGGTTTCGGTCAGCATCGCCCTAGCCGCCCGGCGCATGGCGCGGACGAGCTCGGTCTCCTTGTCGCGGAACCACCGCGCATTCTTGATGTTCTGCACGCGCGCCGAAGGCAGCATCGGGAACGTCACCACCGAGATCTCCCAGAGGTCCGCCTCGAAAATGCGCCGCACGCCGCTTTTCGCATCGGTCTTCGCCCTCACCGTCCGGAAGCCGATCGAAAGCCCGTCGAGCGCGCCGTTCTTGATCAGTTGATGCACTTCGCGGGCGCGGGCCACGCCGTCGGCGAGCACGCCCTCGACGAAGAGCCCGCGGCTATCCTCGCGGATCGTCTTCCAGGCGCCGATCGGCTCGGAAGGATCATGCTGGAAGAGCATGCGCACACCCTGCGGCCCACGCTCGGCCAGCGACTTGCGGAAGGCGCCGCGCTCGACCTGATCCTTGCCGAGATCGACTTCGCCGAAGACGCTGGCATAGCCGGAAAACGTCCCGTCGCGCTTCAGCCCGCGCAGTTCCAGGTTGGCGAATTTGCGCGTGTCCGCGCCCACGGGCGAGCCCGCCCGAACGAGCGATACGTTCATGGTTGAATGCTCCTGATTGTTTTAGAAAAGCCTGGCTGCAGGCGAATAGCGAATAGCGAATAGCGAATAGCGAATGAGAGTAAGCTGTGAACGCTGCCAACAAGGGCCGCGGCCCAACTATTCGCTGTTCGCTACTCCCTATTCGCTCCCCTTCCACCGCTCCGCCACCCGCGCCAGAATCCCCAGCGCCCACCAGGCGCAGAGGCTCGCCGCCGCCGATCCCGAAAGCATCACCTCGGACGCCGAAAGCATGTCGGCCAGCCCGAGCCGCTCCATCAGCCAGAGCCCGGTCGGACCGCCAAAGATCAGCCCGCAGGAAAGCCCGGAGAAAAACCGGCTCGCAGCCTCCCGCCTGCTCTTCGGCAGCAGATAGACCAGCGACACCGCCGCTCCCGCCGACGCCCCCAGCGCACGACTCATCCAGAGCCCGCCTTCATTGGAAAAGTCAGCCATGATCAAACTCTCTTGTGTAAGGATGCGCTCACGAACGCGGCGCGACCGCGCACAGCGCGCCCGCCGCGACATTTCACCGAATCTTTTGAATCGCTTGCCGGGGGATCTTTGAAGATCGGTCCAGGCGCTTGAGACGTTGAATCAGCTTGGTGGACATCGAAGCCACTGATCTGAAAATCCATCTGGGTGTCGGTCGGATACACACGTCGTGCCGAGTACCCCCTCATCCGCCCTACCGGGCACCTTCTCCCCAAGGGGAGAAGAGGGACCCGAGACGCCGCGGCATATCCCTTCTCCCCGCCGGGGAGAAGGTGCCGGCAGGCGGATGAGGGGGCCATCTGGCCCAGCCTCAATACCCCACCGCCTCCCGCTTCTCCTCATCCGTCAGGAAGCTCGCGCTCCCCACTCGCGCCCATAACTCCCCGCGCTCGGCCGAAAGCCCTGCCACCTTGTCGAGATCCGGTTCCAGCCGCAGCGCGTCCCCATAGGAGCCTGCCAGCCACGCCGAAAGCGACGCGGCCGTGCGCGTCAGCATCGGCAACACGGTGAGGCGATAGAAGGCGCGGTTCGCCTCCTGGTAATTCGCATAGGTGTTGTCGCCCGGAATGCCGAGCAGCATCGGCGGCACGCCGAAGGCGAGCGCGATGTCTCGGGCGGCGCCATTCCTCGCCTCGACGAAGTCCATGTCCTTGGGCGAAAGCCCCATCGCCTTCCAGTCGAGCCCGCCTTCGAGCAGGAGCGGACGGCCGGCGCGCATCGGGCCGGAATAGCCCTCGTCCAGTTCCTGGCGCAGCCGCTCGTACTGGTCGGGCGAAAGATTGCCGCCCTCCTTCGGCTGATAGACCAGCGCCCCGGACGGCCGGGCGGAATTGTCGAGCAGCGCCTTGTTCCAGGTTGCCGCCGCATTGGAGAGGTCGAGTGCCACCTGCGCGGCCGCAAGCGGCGGAAAGCCCAGGTGATCGTCGAGCGGATGAAACAGTTTCAGATGCAGGAGCCCCGGCCCGTCGGCCTCCGCCGCAAAGCGGCGGACCGAACCGCCAGCGCGGTATTCGTAAGCCTCCGGCCACCCGTCGCGGCCCTCGATCACGCTGATCCGGTCGGGCCTCAGCAGATGCAGTTCCCGCAACGCCCCGCCCACGGTGAGCGGCTCGATATAGGCATTGCCCGCAAGCAGCAGATGCCCGTAGAGCGCCTCGAAGAAATCAGGCCCGCTCATCCGCCCGTTCGGCTGCCTGATCAGCCCCGCAGCCGGATGCTCCGCCCGTTCCCGGTCGCCCTCGTAGACCAGCCAGGGCACGCAGGCCGCAGCCTCCGCCACCAGCCGGACGCAGCGATGCGCCACCGGGTTCTTCATGAAGCCCTCGCGCGACAGCGCCGCATAGGAGCGCCCCGTCCAGCTCGCCTGCCCCTGCGCGGCAAGCGACAGGAAGCCGGATGCCGCCTTCTTCTCGGGCAGAGGGTTTCGGCCCGCCGCGGAGCCCCACGGCAGGAAAGATCGGATGTTCATGATGTTTTCCTATGGTTTGGGCGTGACTCTCAGGCTGCAGGGCCAATTTCCACCTTGGCGGCGATCTTGCATGCGAGGCGCCAAGTCATTTTACTTCAATAACGGATCAACCCCATGTCGGATCGGCAAAGCCTCGTTCGTCCTTGGGCTGTCTATTCGATCAATTCAGAAGGATCACGACTATGCCGAGCACCATACGCCTGCACCGCGTTCTAGCAACCAGCCCAGAGAAGGTCTATCGCGCGTTCATCGAGGCGGACGCGCTTGCCAAGTGGCTTCCCCCCAACGGCTTTGCCTGCAC
>NZ_JBNDHS010000130.1:0-14110 GCF_056755095.1 Rhizobium sp. SVR5-9E
GCTCTTCCGTAAATCTCTGCTTCTTCATTCGTCCGTCCTTTAATAGGCCGGAACTCTAATCCATTTTGGAGGAAATTCTCAGTGGCAGGTCAGAAGACGTCTTTGCGGCGGCAGAGAGGCTGCGCGAAGCAGGTGCAGAAATGCTAAAGGGTCCCAATCTTGTCGCGTCCGGACCCCTCATGGGGTTTCACTGGATCTTTTGCCGATCATCTTGGGGGCTGTTGGTGGAAGTCGCCAGTTTCGACAAGCTAGGCTACGAAAAAAACTCTGATCTCCGCATATGGAGAGCGAAAGACTATATCTGGCGCGCCGCTAATGAAATTATATATCGCGGAGTGATCCGCGCTTTTCCAAGGAAAAGAGCGCCTTATCGTCTCCCATGGCGGTCCGCGGGCCCGGCATGCCGGGCACGATGCCGTCCATCAGCATGCGGACGGGGGCGTGATCTATCGCGTCGCCGAACGCGATCAGACCAATACCATCGCCATTCCGCTTCGCCACGAAGTCTGAGACCAAGGCGCGCACCGCATCGACGCGGGGCCACCTTCGTGCCGTCGGGCTTGGCAAAGTCGCGCGTATCCATCGACTGCGAGAGGTCGAGGGCGAGCAGGATGTCGCGCTGCGGCTCGCGCTTCTCGATCGGCGGCTTGTGATTAGTGATGAAGCGAGGCGCGGAGGGGGCGGGCTGAGGCGTTCCCATCTTCCATCACAGCACCAATACGGGGCGGCCGAGGGTTTCGCCTGCTTCGAGCGCGCGTTGCGCTTCGGCGACGCCGTGGAGGGACACCACCCGGTCGATGTGCGGTTTCAGCCGACCGCGATCTGCGAGATCAGCGATTTCCTTCAAGATCGCCGTCTGCCGAAGCCGATGGCCGTGGTTCCGGCTGATCTGTGGCAGTCCGATATTGACGAAGCTGATATCGAGGTTTTTCCATTCGGCAGGGCCGTTACCTTCGGCAGGCCACGCCGACACGACGGTGTTCACGAGCGTGCCGTAGGCTGCTGTATGGGCGAAGCTTCTGGCGAAGTTCTCGTGCCCGACAAAGTCGAAGACTACATTAGCGCCTGGCTCGCCTCTCCACTGCTCCAGTGCTTCCTCGACGTTCTGGGTTCGGTAGTTGATGCTGAGTTCAGCGCCGAGCCTTCGAACGAGTTCAGCCTTGGTCTCGCTGGATACGGTCGTCGCGATCTTGGCTCCGATCAAAGCGAGATATTGTATCGCGATATGGCCGAGACCGCCTGCGCCGCCGTGGACGAGGACATGGTCGCCACTGCTGACCTGCCCCTTATCGAACACAGCCTCCCAGGCTGTCAGCCCGACAACAGGCAACGCCGCCGCCTCTGCGAAGCCCATGCTGGCCGGCTTGAACGTCACGTAATCGCCACGGACCACCTTATATTCGGCGTAGCTACCGGGGTTGCCGGCATAGCCCCCGTCCACATACCAGACTTCATCGCCGGCCCGGACATTGGTGACTGCCGTGCCGGCTTCCACTACGATGCCGACGCCGTCGATCCCGAGGATTGTCGGCAAAACAGTGTCATCACCCTCAATGTCGTACACCGCGCCATTTTTCCGGTTTTGCCAGTCGGCAGGGTTGATGCCCGCCGCCTTTACCTCAACGATGACGTCTTGCTCGTCGCGAAGCCCGGGGCGGGCTACGTCTCGAACCTGAAGGACCTCCGGTCCGCCCGGGCGCGTCACCACGAGAGCCCGCATTTTGTCAGACATCGCGACGCTCTCCGTGGCCCGATCCGATGATGTCCAGCACTCGGTGCAGATTCACGGCGTCTTCAAACGTGGGGGAGAGGTGGGTGCCATCCAGCATGTCCGATGCGATGCGTGAATACGCGATGCCGACGCTCTGGCTGAATCCGCCCTCGATGCCGAGCGTATCATAAGTCTGCGGCACCTCCAGCTCGTGCATCTGCTCGTCTCCCTGGGCACCCCGCACGGTAAACCCGCCCAAGCCGACGTAACCGACGGGGCTCGTCAGGATCAGGTCTCCCTTGGTGCCGTTGATCTCTATGTGAAGGTTGGTTCCCCGCGAGAGGCCGCCGCGGAAGTGAGCACTCAGGGCAGCGCCATTCTCCAGCAGGCCGCTGACCACGATCTGGTCGGGTGCCGTGAACGGGACCTGCTTCCCGGTCTCCGCCACGCGAACCATCGACCGGCTGTTTGAAAGCGCTCCGCCAACGCATTTAAGTCCGGACCCCAGCACGAAGAGCGTAGCGTCGAGAGTATGCGCAAACGGCACGTGGAGCATCGAGGCTCCGTTCGCCATATCAAGCGTGTAGAGATAGCTCTCGTTGATCTCCTCGCCCCAAATAATACCGGAGCCGAGGACGGACAAAGACAACACCTCTCCGACGTAGCCGCCCTTGATCAAATCCCTGATGAAGCCGACCGCAGGAACGGAACGCGTCTGCAGCCCGATGGCCGTGAACGCGTTCCTCGTCTTTGAGAGAGCGAGCATTTTCTCGGCATCGGCCAGGTTCATCCCCAGTGGCCACTCCGAGAAAACCGCCTTGCCAGCCTCGAGGGCTTTTGTCACCAGCTCAAGATGATGCGGCACCTTCACCGTCACCACCACGAGGTCGACGTTCGGGTCATTCACGAGTTCGTCGGTCGATGCGTGGCCTCTGTCTACCCCGAACCTCAGCGCCGACGCCTGCACGATGTCCTTCTTGTTGTGGCTGACGGCCGTGATGCGGAATTGCGGCAGCGCCTTCAGGGCCGGGATGTGGGCAGTCGTTGCCCAACCCTTGTCCGGGTGTACGCCGATGATGCCGACTTTGATGGGATTGCCTGTCATGCCGCGTTCTCCTTCGGCTTGATTTCAAGGATAGTGCGGCGAAGCTCCAGGTGCGCCAACCGCCACTGTCCGTCTTCCAGCCGCCATGTTTCGTGATAGTGCCCGTAGCCGTGCATGGATGCGGGTCGGCCGTCTTTTCCATCCGGGAAGATCAGGTAGTCTTCCATCGACCAGACGGCGCTGATCTCACTTTCCGACACGATGTCGATCTCGTCGTTATGGACCTGATGGATCGACTTCACTCCTGAGAGATACGCCTTCGTGACGGCAACGAACTCGTCGGCGGCGTCGAATTGCGCCAGGAGGACGCCATCCTCTCCGACGAAACGGATGGTTGGTTTGCGTGCGAAAAGCGCGGCGAACTCGACCCACTGATGGGTGTCCACGTAACGGCAGTACCGGGCTTTGAGTGTCCGAATGGTTTCAGCTAGAGCGAGACGTTTCTGCAATTGGAATCTCCTTTTCGCGCCACCATATAGCGACGCACACCAAGAGCCTTCAGTCTCGATCGTCCCAAGTTTTGGCTCGATCGTCCATCATAGGAACATTTAGTTGGACCCCTTGAGCGACATCTTTTCTTCCATGCGGATCAGAAAGGCGAAGTTCACGACGCTTGACGCGACAGCGCCTTGGGGCGTCGTCTCGACCGGCGACCCTTCGATAAAATTCGTGTTCGTAGTGCGGGGATCGGGGGTACTGACGACACGGGACAACCCACACCCTGTAGCACTGCGAGCAGGCGACGTCTTCATTATGTTCGGAGACGAGCCATACCGCGTCTACGACCACGAGCGTTCGCGTGTCGATGACTGTCTTGATGTCGAGGCGCTAAGGGAAGGCAACCGGATTCAATTCGGCGGTGGCGGCACGACGACGACATTCATCAGCGGCTTCTTCGAAATCGACAGGCTGGACGCCCGGCCGCTGCTCAATGTGGTGCCGGGGCTCCTCCATCTGAAGTCCGAGCAGAACCGAAGCCGTGCGTTCCAGGCGGTACTCGAGCTACTGGCAGCGGAAGCGGATGCGCCGGGGCTCGGATCGGACGCCGTCGTGAAACGGCTGTTCGAACTGCTCTTCGTTCACGCAGTCCGCGCCTATTCGGAGCAATGGGGGACCTCAAAGACAGGTTGGCTGGCCGCGGTCGCGGACAGAAACCTCGCGCTTGCGATCGAGGCGATGCACGCCACCCACCAGACGCCATGGACCGTCGATCGGCTGGCGCAGAAGGCGGGCATGTCGCGATCCGCTTTCGCCGCCCGTTTCAAGGAGGTCGTCGGTCAAGCTCCGCTTGCCTACCTGACCGAATGGAGGATTTATCAAGCCGCCCGGCTGATAGAAGCCAACGACGACAAGATTGCTGTTATCGCGCGCCGGATCGGATACCGGTCCGAGGCTGCCTTCACCAAGGCGTTCAGAAAGGTGATGGGGCGCAATCCCAGCGAATACAGAAAGAGTCTAGGCGCTACCTCCGCCCAGATTTCTGTAGTTAGCGACGGAATGCGAGAAGCCGCGTAATTGCCTGCAACAAGGCTTGGCTGTTGAGCGGCTTGCGCATAAATACCCGGCGGTCGTCAGCGCCAGCGTAGCCCCTGTCTTCGATGTCGGTGCGTCCGGTCATTAATACCATGGCCATGCCGGGTTCCTGGCCGCGTACCGCCTGTTCCAGCTCGAACCCGTCCATGGTGTCCATTTTGATATCGGTGATAACGCAGTCAAACGCCGTAAGGTCGCCGCTGGTCAGGAAGGAGTACGGAGAGCGATAGGTTTTGGCCGCGTAGCCCACGGACTCCAGAAGCTCCCGCAATCCCTCTAAGACCCGCTTGTCATCGTCCACGATTGCAAAGGTATGGCTCGCCTGCGCTGTCATTTACTAATTTCCATGTCGGGAATGTGTAATCGGTATGCTGAGTTTGCCGGCGATCCGCACCAGGTCGGCGAGAGAATCCGCGTGCATCTTGCGCATCATGTTTCCTCTGTGAATCTGGAACGTGATCTCGCTGATGCCGAGTTTGGCCGCGCCTTGCTTGTTCATCAGTCCACTTACAACGAGCGGAAGAACGTCTCGTTCCCTCGCGGACAGACATTCGAGCTTCGCCTGGAGGTCCTGGAGCGCAGCGCGTTCCTGCCGAGCCACCCGGTCGCGATCGAGAGCTGTTTTGATCGAGGCGAGCAGGTCTCGCTCCCTAAACGGTTTCGGAAGGAAATCGACAGCGCCGAGTTTCATGGCGCGCACGGTCATCGGAATATCCCCATGCCCCGTTATGAAGATGATCGGCGGATGAGGGTTGCCCGACAGCTGCGCCTGAAGCTCGAACCCGTCGACGTCGGGAAGCCGAATGTCGAGGACAAGACAGGAAGGTGTGTCGGGTTTGGGTGCATCGAGATATTCGCGTCCGCTCGCGAACGTCAACACGTTCATTCGCCAGGCTTCCAGGAAGTCGGAAAGGCCGTCCCGGACCCGCTTGTCATCATCGACGACAAAAACGGCGTGATCTTCATTGTACATTGGGTTCTCCTTCGGCTGTAGGAAGGGAAAAACGGAACACGGTTCCCGAGGGCTCAGATGGAGCCGCCCACAGGGCTCCGGCGTGTGCCCTGACAATGCTCCGGCAAATCGACAGGCCGATCCCCATGCCGTTGTGCTTCGTGGTGTAGAAAGGTTCGAATATCTTCTCGGTATCGTGCAATCCGATGCCGCTATCCCGAATGTCTACGACCGCGTTCCCGCCGTCGAATTTCGTTCGGATTTCCAGCAGTCTGGCCGCCCCATTTAGGGTCGCCATCGCATCGAGGGCGTTCTGAATGAGGTTTACGAGCAGCTGCAGAATGAGGCCCCTGTCGAAAAGCACCTCGGGCAAGTCGTCTTGAAGTTCTATCCGCAGATCGCACCTCGACGCTGCAATACGCTCCCGAAGTAGAACGCAAGCCTCCTCGATGACGGCATTGAGATTGCCCGGCGATATCGCTCCCCCGGACTGGCGAAACAGCGCCTTGACCCTGGTGATAACTTCGGCGGCGTCGTTGGCCGCATCGGCGGCCTTCCTGGCGCTCTTCTTCGCGCGCTCGAAATTTGGAGGCGTGGCCTCGAGCCACTTTTCGGTCGCGCCGCTGTTGGTGACCACGGCTACCAGCGGCTGGTTGATCTCATGTGCGATGGACGCAGAAAGCTCCGCCAGACTTGCGGCGCGTGTGGCCAGCTCAAGCTGGTGCTGCGCTTTTTGCAACTGCGCCTGCGCTTGCGTTTCGTCCTCGACATCGACGATGACGCCGTACCACTGAACTAGCCGGCTTTGGCAGTCACGGAGGACACGCGCTCTGCAGTCGACAAGGTGATATCCGCCGTCGGCCAGACGGTGGCGGTATTTCAGAGCGATCGGTTCGCCTGTTTTGAATGACTGCTCGAAACGGTTCTTGAGGGCCGGAGCGTCGGCCGGATGGACGAGGTTGCTGATCATCGGAGCGAATCCCGACCCGTTGGCTCCTCGCAGGGCCTCCAGCGTCACCCCGGAATATTTCATCAAGGGCTCGTTGAAGTAGGTTGGCTGGCCGTCGGGGCTGGCGCACCAGACGAATGCGGGTAGGGTGTCCAGCATCAATCTCAGCCGATCAGCGTTAGAACGCAGTTCCTCTTGCGTCTGGTGAAGTTCCTCGATGTCGACGTTGGTCCCGTACCACTGGATTATCTCGCCGTTCTCGCCGAGCAGCGGGGCCGCGGTTACCCTGTTCCAACGGTATGTCCCGTCATTGAACCGAAGGCGGCAGATCAGCGAGAGAGGCGTCTTCTGTTTGACGCAATCGGCCCATGTCGATTGGAAACCAGCCATGTCGTCGGCATGAACGACCCCGAAATTGTTGTCCCTGATTTGCTCCGTCGTCGCGCCGAGATATTCCAGTAGTTTGGGATTCTGATAGATTGGCTCACCGTTGGGAGCTCCGCACCATATCATCACGGGCATGGTATCGATGAGAGTGCGTAGCTGGCGCTCACTGTCGGCCAGCCGTTGCTCGGCTCTCCGTTTCTCGTCGACATCGATGGTGGTGCCATACCATCCCTGAATATCACCTCGTTCATTCAGATGGGGGCGTCCATATGCGTGGAACCAGTTGTAGTCGCCATCGGCCCGCCTGATGCGATGGACGGACTCGAAGGGCGTACCCGTCCTCATACTGGTGAGCCAAGCCTGAGTCACACGCTCTGAATCTTCAGGATGCACGGCCTCCAGGCCCGTGCGTCCGGTGGCGTTGAACTCGTCCGTGCTCTTGCCGACATAATCGACGACGCTCGGGTTGACGTAGACAAAATTTCCCTTGGTGTCGGTCGCCCAGCCAAGCCCCGGCATGCTTTCCACGATCAGTCTCGCGTCGACGAGATTCTGGTCGATAGTTGCCCGTTTCCGCCAGATGCTTACCAGCCAGAAAGCGCCGATCCCCGACAAAAGGAACGCCAAGGGTCGCGTGATCGAGCCTGTCCGCGCCTCGTAAACCAACAGGATCAGGGCGCATCCGACGATCAACAAAAGTGCAACCGCTGCCGCAGTCTGCCTGCGTTCGATGAACATAAGCGCGGCCACGACGATGAACAGTGCACCATAGGGTTCCTGTTCGAATGCTCCCAAAGCAGTTCCCGCGAAGCCCGTAGCAAGTGCAGGCGCGTATTGCCGTATTTCAATCCCCCTCACGACATTCTCCCGGTCCACGCCACTGAAGTTGCCGAAACCATACTTCGATCCCGAAGATCAAGCCAGACGGACCGCGAGACTAACGGAAACATATGATTGGCCGACCGGACTCTGCTGCATATCCTCCCCGAAATCGAAACGTGATGGACGGACCGTCAAGATTCACGGTCCTCGCCCTCCGATGGTTGGTAGAAGGATCGAGGCACATGACATCCGGTAAGCCGACACACCTTCCGATATCGCGCCGCACCGTGCTCGGAACCGCCGCTGGGGCCTTGGAGCATCGTTATTCGGATTTCCCGAACTGGCTCCGGTCCAGACCGCAAGCGCACAGTCAAGCCAACCATCAGCCGAGGAAAAGAAAATGGGCATGATCACCACGAAAGACGGGACGCAGATTTTCTACAAGGACTGGGGCAAGGGACAGCCTGTGGTTTTCCACCACGGATGGCCGCTCAGCGCCGATGACTGGGACAACCAGATGCTCTTCTTCCTAAGCAAGGGATACAGAGTGATCGCGCACGACAGGCGCGGACATGGTCGCTCGACGCAGACCGCCATCGGCAACGATATGGACACATATGCCGCCGACGTCGCGGAGCTGGCGGAGGCACTTGACCTGAGGAATGCGATCCACGTCGGTCACTCGACGGGAGGCGGTGAAGTTACCCGCTATGTCGCCCAGCATGGGAAGGGCAGGGTCGCCAAGGCCGTGATCATATCGGCGATCCCACCAGTCATGTTGAAATCCGACAGTAATCCGGGCGGCCTGCCGATCTCAGTGTTCGACGATCTGCGCGCCCAGCTCGCTGCCAACCGCGCGCAATTCTATCTCGACGTCCCAAGCGGCCCCTTCTACGGCTTTAACAGGAAGGATGCAAAGGTCTATCCGGGCTTGATCCAGAACTGGTGGCGGCAGGGAATGATCGGCGGCGCTGTCGCACATTACGAATGTATCAAGGTCTTTTCTGAAACGGACTTCACAGAGGACCTCAAGAAAATCGATGTCCCCGTACTCGTGATGCACGGCGACGACGACCAGATCGTTCCGATCGCGGACGCCGCACTCCTCTCGATCAAGCTGCTCAAGAACGGCACGCTGAAAGTCTACAAAGACCTGCCGCACGGAATGTGCAGCACCCATCCAGATATTATCAACCCCGATCTGCTGGCATTTTTCCAGGCATGATCGTTCGGCGGACAAGCGGCTCCAGGTGAATCCCAAGCTCCCTGGAGCCGCTCCGCCTTTGCCAAAGGACATGCGATGACCCAGGATTTCAAGATTTCACGCCGCGGATTTTGCCTATGCTGCATGGCCGCCATGACCTTTGCCGCCACGGGAGGCTGGCTTAGCCCTCCTGAGGTCTTTGCTAAGGCACAGGGCATCGTCGACATGATCCGCGATGAAGCTGCGAAGGCACCGATCAAAATCCACAAGGCAAGAGCCGGCGTGTCGATCCTCGAGGGATCGGGCGGCAACATAGCCGTCCTGACCGGTGGTGATGGCAAGGTGCTGATCGACGGGGGCATAACCGCATCGCGTCCCAGAATACGCGATGCTTTGGCCGGCTTGGGCAAACAGCCCGTCCGTCATCTCATAAACACCCACTGGCACTTCGATCATACCGACGGAAACGAATGGCTGAACGGCGAAGGAGCGGCGATCCTCGCCCATGAAAACACAAAAGCACACCTAATGACGGTGCAGAAGGTCGAGGACTGGGACTTCGAATTTCCACGGCCGCCTCTCGCGGCTGTGCCCTCGGAGACCGTCGGTGACGAGATGTCTCTGGTATTGAACAAGTCGACGCTGATGCTCAAACACCATCCGAACGCCCATACGGACGGCGACATCTCGGTCGCGTTCGGCGAAGCCGACATCGTTCATACCGGTGACCTTTACTGGAACGGCATCTATCCGTTCATCGATTACTCCACAGGCGGCGGCATCGACGGCAAAATCAAGGCCGTGGAGGAAATCCTCTCGCGCGTCGGCGAGAAGACAATTGTCATCCCCGGTCACGGCCAGCCGCTCAGCAAGAAGTCGGAGCTTAGCGACTATCGAACGATGCTCGTCGATATCCGCGGGAACGTCGCCAAGCTCAAGTCGGAGGGCAAGCCGGTCGATGCGGTGATCGCCGCCAAGCCGACCGCGGCGTTCGACGCGAAGTGGGGGCAATTCGTTATCTCACCCGACTTTTTCGCACGTCTTGTCTACCACGGCGTTTGACGCCGCAACACGGAGCCATCCTATGCCGATGATCGACTGGAATGCCTATCACAGTCAGGTGCTTGCCGGCGTCGGCGAGCTGGCGGCCCTGAGTCCGGACGTAATCCGCGGTTATCAAGCGATCGGCGGAGCAGCCAGAAAAACCGACCTCCTCGGGTCGAAGGTCAACGAGCTGATCGCCTTGGCTGTCGCGGTTTCCCTGCGCTGCGACGGCTGCATCGTCGTCCATACGGAGGCCGCGCTCAAAGCGGGTGCGACACGAGAGGAAATCGCCGAGGCGCTCGGAACTGCGATCGGTGTCAACGCCGGGGCAGGTCTTGTCTACTCCACACGCGTGATGGATGCCTTTAAGGCTAAGACACAGGACAAACACGAAGCCTGACTCTCCGACGACAATGCTGCCCTGAAGGCGATGCTGATCGCGGCCCAAGCGCGTGAAGTCCGCAAGGATGAACGGATCGAGCGGCTGGAGAAGCTTGTCGCCGCTTTCAAGCAAGCCTCCTTCGGTCGCAAATCCGAGAAGGTGATCCGAGCAGTTCGATATCGCACTGGAGGACCTGGAAAGGCGATCCATGCCGAAGACGAGGCGGATAGCCCTTCGGGTAAACCACATGCGAAGCCGCGGACAGCTAATCGTGGCTCTCTTCCTGCTCACCTTCCGCGCATTGAGGAGATCATCGAGCCGGAAAGCCTTATCTGCGGCTGCTTGCATCGGCGAAGATGAGTTCGAGCGATTGGATGTGGTTCCAGCGCAGTTCCGCGTCATCGTCACCCGTCGCCCCAAATATGCTGGCCGTGCCTGTACGACGGTGTCGTGCAGGCTCTAGCCCCGGTACGACTAATCCAAGCTGGGTTGCCGACGGAGGCGACCATCGCATATGCGCTGGTATCCAAATAGGCCGACCATTTGTTGACCGGCGGGCCCAAATCATGGGCCGCCAGGGCATCGATCTCTACCGCTTGCCGATTGGGTCGGTCGGGCAGTTTTCGTCATCGACGCTAACCACGTGCGCGGGCCGTAATTTCCGCTAGGAGCGCGTCGATGTCGTCGAGAAGGTCGCCCTGGTCTTCCAGGCCGACACTTATCCGCAAGATCAGATCGTCTCCGGGCCAGCTGGTCGCAGATCGGTGCGCTTTGACCGGCATCGGCGCGACGAGGCTCCTGGTGCCGCCCCATGACGCTCCGATTGCAAAAGTCTTCAGGACATCCAGCGATGGCGGAACATGTCCCGCTACTCCAGGTGCGAAGACCACACCGAAAACCGCAGACGAACCAATGAAGTCGCGCCGCCAGATCGGATTTCCAGGATCGGATGGTAAAGCGGGATGTATCACGCGTTGGACGATTTCTGACTTTTGAAGTCTTCCGATTAGAGACAGCGCCACTTCGCAAGCGTGCCGCATACGGACGCCGAGGGTCTCCATACCTCTCAACACCAGCGAGGCGTCGTCCGGCGAAACAGAGATACCCAATCGTCCGAGCGTGGACCGGATCGGAGCGACAAGCTGCTCGTCGCGAACGGTCAGCGATCCCAATAACAGGTCCGAGTGGCCTGAGATATATTTGGTCAGCCCTTCTGTGACGATGTCGGCACCGAGGGAGAGGGGCTTGTAGTTGAGCGGCGTCGCCCAGGTATTGTCGCAGCCGACCAGTGCGCCGTGACGATGTGCCATCGCGGCAATCTCCGGCAGGTCCTGTACTTCCATTGTCGTGGAACCTGGAGATTCGCACCAGACGATTTTCGTTCGATCATTGATCCTGGTTTCAAGGTCGGTGAGATCGACAGGATTGTAGTAGCTCACTTCCACGCCGAAACGTGCGAGGTCCGTATTGGCGAAGTCGCGCATCGGCGGATAGGCGGAGTCGGTTATCAAGATGCCATCCCCAGCCTTGAGGAACGGCAGGACCGCGATTGTATTGGCGGCTTGCCCCGAGGGCACAAGAAACGTTCTCACCCCTTGCTCCAGCGCCGTCAGCTTAGCCTCGAGGGTTCGCGTGGTCGGTGTGCCGTAGAGCCCGTAACTGTATCCGTCCGGACCGCGATTTCCGCGGTTCGCATAGTGCTCGGCGTTGTCGAAAACGATTGTCGACGCCCGATGGACGCCGACGGCCAGCGCCTTGAAGCCTTCCGTGTTGACTTCGGGTGTCATGACACAGCGGGTGAGGTCTTTCATCGGTACTTCCTTCTTCGCCAGGCAGGCTCAGCTGCGGTCATCGGCCTCATACACAAGAGCGTCCGGTCGGGAAACGCCAAGCTACGAAAAAACGAGATTGCTGATCTCGATCGATATCAGTTCGCGCGCCGTGTCGGGCGTTAGGTCGGGACGTCGCGGATATCCGGTAAGTGTCGTCGGCATCCTCAAGCCGTGCACATCGACGTATTCCGTGACAAGCTCGGATACCGTAATGCCCGAGCCTCCATCGACGTGATAGTCGTGCCGCCGCAGGAGGAAATCGGAGTCGAAGAAGTAATCCTGCACACGAGCAGGCGTGGAAAGTGCGGGAGGGAATTCCGCCCTCAGGACCCGCCATTGACGACCTGCTTCGTTCCATGGGACGAGTTCGCTTATTTCCACCCCTCCAGTCGCCAGCATGAAGGGCGAGGTCAGCAGCGATCGCACGGTGGAGCACGTCATCAGGACGCCCGTCAGGGGGGCAAGGGGTGGCTTGAACTGCAGGTGCACGAGGCGGACATCTTCGAGGCTTGTAACCGCCGTGCCGTCCTTTCGAACAACGGACAGTCGGTTGCGGTCGAGGTCGCTTAGGCAGTCAATGCACCCAAGCGGTTCAACGATGACCCTGTTCCGGTGAATGATGACCGTTACTCGTGGGGATGTCCCGAGCGGACCGTCCTGGCAGAACGGACCTCTTATACTCGCCGTGGCATTCGCAACTCGACAACTGTTCCAGTTCGTCATGCCTCCATGCGCGGCGATGACCTTGTCGAGCAGTCTGTTCACTTTTCGCCCCCATTACCGCAGCCGCTCAGCTTGAGCGATGATGCCGTCCGAAGAGGGTACTCTTTTCCAGCGCGGCGGAAATAATATGTTCCATTAGTGCGCGAGGCGCAGGCGCAGATTGCAACCTTGCGCGTAAGCAAGATCTCCTCCCTCTAAATATATATATGATTTCCAGTCTTCTGAACTTGGCGCACTGTCCCGGAACACAATCCTCTCAGGAGACAGAATTATGCCGACGATGAAAGCCGCGGTCGTAGAGGCCGCCAACGCCCCCTTTAGGATAACCGACATCCCGCACCCGAAACCAGGAGGCGGCCAGGTTCTTGTCCGTGTGAAGGCAAGCGGCGTCAATCCCCTCGACACGAAAATCCGGGCCGGAGCTGCGGCTCATGCGAAGCAGGGCTTTCCCGCCATACTGGGGATCGACTTGGCTGGTGTCGTGGCTGAAGTGGGAGAGGGCGTCACACGCTTCTCGCCGGGTGACGAAGTTTACGGAATGACCGGCGGCGTCGGCGGTAACCAGGGGTCTCTCGCCGAATACGCTTCGGTCGACGAACGCCTGCTGGCGAAAAAACCCTCAAACATGTCAATGCGCGAAGCGGCCGCGCTCCCTCTTATCTTCATCACCGCATGGGAAGGTCTCGTTGACCGTGTCAACCTACGAGCAGGTCAAAGCCTCCTCGTGCTCGGTGCTGGTGGCGGCGTTGGACACATCGCTGTTCAGATCGGCGTGGCTCTCGGGGCGAAGGTGTTCGCGGTCGATTCAGCGCCCAAGGCTGAATACCTCAGCGGTCTCGGAGCGACTCCGATCGACTATGCGGTAGATGACGTCGAAAGCTATGTAGCGAAACATTCCGGCGGAAAAGGTTTCGATGTGGTCTACGACACAGTCGGCGGACCGGGACTGGACACCGCTTTCAAAGCCGTTGGCCGGTTCGGTCACGTCGTGAGCTGTCTTGGCTGGGGAACCCACGTCCTGGCTCCGCTGTCATTCAAGTCCGCAACCTACTCCGGCGTATTCACATTGATCCCCCTTCTAACAGCCGAGGGACGCGAGCATCACGGCGAGATCATGCGCGAGGCGACGAAGCTGGTGGAAGCGGGAAAGGTGTCGCCGAGGCTCGATCCAAGAAGATTTACCTTAGACACTGCCGCCAGCGCTCATGAACTGCTGGAGACCCGAAAAGCCAACGGTAAGCTCGTCATCGAGGTTCATTGACGGGGCGAAGGTCTGATTTTTGCCAACGGCTTCAGCTCCCCATTTGGAACCTGACTTCCTCCACCAACGCTGGCAATGCGCGGAGATGGATTCAATCAACGGCCGCTTATGAAGAGGTCACAACAATCGCGGTTGAAATTTCCTTGCCTTCGCGGCGGTAACTGTGCGGAACGCTAGAGTCAAAATATATAGCGTCTCCTGTATC
>NZ_JBNDHS010000131.1:0-13946 GCF_056755095.1 Rhizobium sp. SVR5-9E
TCCCATGTCCGATCACATCATCGTCGAACAATCCGCAGCCCATCCCGGCATCCAGATCATTCGCTTCAACCGCCCGGAAAAGAAGAACGCGATCACCCGCGCCATGTATGTGCGGATGACGGAGGCGCTGAGGGCGGCAAACGAGGATAGTGCCATCCGGGCGACCGCTTTCCTCGGCACGGAAGGCGCCTTTTCTGCAGGCAACGATATCGGTGATTTCCTTGCCGCTGCGATGGGCGGCAGCCTGGGCAATGAACTCCTCGATTTCCTCTATGCGTTGGTCAATGCCGAAAAACCGCTGGTTTCCGGTGTCGATGGCCTGGCGATCGGCATCGGCACGACGATGCATATGCATTGCGACCTGACCATCGCATCCGATCGCAGCCAGTTCCGCACGCCCTTCGTCGATCTGGCGCTGGTGCCAGAGGCTGCCTCCAGCCTGATCGCACCGCGCATCATGGGGCATCAGCGGGCCTTCGCGATGCTGGCAGCCGGTGAAGCCTTCTCAGCCGATGAGGCGAAGGATGCCGGGCTTGTCTGGAAGGTCTGCCCCGCGCCAGACGTTGAATTGCTGACGCTTGCGACGGCATCCAAACTCGCCGCCAAGCCGCCGGAAGCATTAAAGATCGCCCGTGATCTCATTCGTGGCGACCGTGCCGAGATCATCAAGCGCATTGATGAGGAAGCCCGGCACTTCGCCGAGCGCCTGAAAAGTGCGGAAGCCCGCGCCGCCTTTGAGGCTTTCATGCGCCGCTGAGCGGCTTGCAAAAATCCGGATTCACGTGTCGGATTCCGAACCATCGGTCCGTCCTTGTTGCAGGAACAACGGGAGATCTGAAAATGAGAAAAGTCGTTGCAGCAGCATTCGTCAGCCTGGATGGCGTCATGCAGGCGCCCGGCGGGCCGCAGGAGGATACGACGGGCGGTTTCAAATATGGCGGCTGGCTCGTCCCCTACTCGGACGTGCGCATACGGGAATTCATAGATGGGATGTTCTCGACCCCCTTCGACCTTCTGCTCGGACACACGACCTACGAAATTTTCGCCGCGTACTGGCCCTTCATCGGTGACGAGAACCCCATCGCGGCGCGCTTCAACAGGGTGACGAAATACGTCGCCACCTCCTCGCCGGAGCCGCTGACCTGGGCGAAATCCATTGCCCTCAACGGGGACGTTGCCGCGGAGGTCGCCCGGCTGAAGCAGGGGGCTGGTCCTAGGTTGCTGACCCAGGGAAGCGGCCGCCTTCTACAGACCTTGATGGCACATGATCTGATCGACGAGTTCCGGATATTGACCTTTCCGCTCATGCTTGGTCGCGGCAAGCGTCTCTTCCGCGATGGCATACAACCGGGCGCACTGAGGCTCACCGAGACGGCCGTTTCTACGACCGGTGTCGTCATGAGCGTCTACGAGCGCGCCGGCGAGATCCGCACCGGATCGTTCGGGCCCGATAGTCCGTCCGAGGCCGAGATTGCCCGCCGCGAGCGGATGAAACGCCAAGGCTGAGATGGGTTGCCGGCCGTAGTTCCGGATTATTTCTCCAGCGTCGCCACCACCTCGACATGCGAGGTCCAGAGGAACTGGTCGATCGGCGTGACGCTGGTGACGCGGTAGCCACCCTCGACGAGGATCGCCAGATCGCGCGCCAGCGTCACGGGATTGCAGCTGACAGCGGCGATCTTCTTCACCGCCGAGCGCGCCAGTTCCTTGCACTGAAACTCCGCTCCGGCGCGCGGGGGATCGAAGACCACCGCATCGTAGACCTTCAGCTCGGATGTCATCAGCGGACGGCGGAAGAGGTCACGCTTTTCGACGCTAACCTGCTTCAGCCCCTGCGCCTTGCGGGCGCCGAGGTCCAGCGCCGCAAGCGCTTTCTCATCTCCTTCGACGGCATGCACCCGGCCGATCCGCGCAAGCCGAAGCGAGAATGTGCCCGCGCCGGCAAAGAGATCGGCGATGCGCTTTGCCTTGCCAACATGAGCAAGCACCAGCTCGGCCATCGCATCTTCGGCGGGCTTCGTCGCCTGCGTGAACCCGCCGGCGGGCGGCGAGACCTGCACGCCACCGAAGTCGACGATCGGCTTCTGCGGCTCGACGAGGATTTCGCCGTTCAGCGAAACGCGGGCGATGCCGCGTATGCCGAGAACGGTCTCGATCGCCTTGCGGCGCTGCTGATCGGACAGTTTCTTGATTCCATCGACAGCCAGATCGAGGCCGGACAGCGTTTCGATGACCGAGATGCGGAAGGGTTCGGCGCTTGTCGCAAGTGCTGCGCCGATCGCCTTGATCGCCGGTAGCCGCGCCACGATGCCCGCCGACGAGATGGGACATTCCTCTATTGCCACGATGTGATGGCTTTCGGCCTGGTTGAAGCCGATCAGCATGTCCTTCTCGGTCTTGCGCGCCGCAAAGACGACGCGGCGGCGCTCGCCGGGATGCGCCGGGACGATTTCGCCGACCTCGGCCGTAATTCCATGCGATTTCAGCGCGTCGATCATCAGCTGCCGCTTGAACGCGCGGTACGGTGCATCGGCCATGTGTTGCAGCGTGCAGCCGCCGCAGGTGCCGTTGACGCCATCCGGACCGAAGTGGCGGCAGGGTGGTTCCTGCCGGTCGGGAGAAGGCTGAGCGATCGACATGATCGTGCCGTGGTGCTTGACGCGCGCGATCGCCACGCTTTCGCCGGGAAGCGAGAAGGGCACATAGATCGGGCCGTCCGGCCCGACGGCAATGCCGTCGCCCTGGCCGCCGAGTTTCTGGATGGTGACTGTTTCGGTGCTCACGGCTTCGTTCCTGCCAGTAGAAATTCCTGATTGCCGTCGCCGCCTGCGATCGGCGAGGCGATGAGCCCGAGGCTCCTCCAGCCCATGTCGTCGACGAGCCAGCGCTCCAGTTCGGCGGCCACCGCGGGCGCGGAGGAGGGGTCCCTCAACAGCCCGCCCTTGCCGATCGCTTCGCGCCCGGCCTCGAATTGCGGCTTGACTAACAGTGCCGCAATTGCGCGCGGCTCGGCAATCCGCAAGGCTGGCGCCAGCGCCAGTTTCAGCGAAATGAACGACACGTCCGAGACGACGAAGGTCACCGGCCGGCCGATATCCTCTGCCGTCAGATTGCGGGCGTTCAGCCCTTCGATATTGGTGACTCGCGGATCGGCCGAGATGCGCGGATGCATCTGCCCGTGACCGACATCGATGGCGGTCACATGCCCTGCACCGCGCTCCAGCAGCACTTCCGTGAAGCCGCCCGTCGAAGCGCCGATGTCGAGACAGTGGTAGCCGGCCGGATCGAGACGGAAATGATCGAGCGCCGCAATGAGCTTCAGCGCCGCGCGGGACACATAATCCTGCGCAGGATCGTCGATCTCGATTGCAACATCCCCGGCAAAGAGCGCGCCCGGCTTGGAGATGACGTTACCGGCGACCTTCACGGTGCCGCGGGCGACGGCATCGCGCGCTCGCGAGCGGCTGGCAAAAAGGCCGAGGCTCACGAGAAGCTGGTCGAGGCGTTGGGTGTTCTGATCGGACATCGGCTGTCCATGACCGGCAAGGCCTCCGCTTGCAAGCTTTTTGTTTGCGGCGGCGATCAGCAATCCCAGAACCGCAGCAGGCTTTGTCGCGCTATCGGGAACCTGCGCAGATCCAGGCTCCGGCTATCCTTAGCCGGCAACGCCGACGGCCGCACCACCGCCCAGCGCCTTGAACACCGTAGAAACGATCCCCGCGCGGTCGAGACCGGCATGGGCGTTCATCATCTCGGGCTTCGCCTGCTCCACCCAGATATCCGGCATGACAAGCGAACGGATCTTCAGCCCGTTGTCCAGCAGCCCTTCCATTGCGAGGTACTGCATGACATGGCTGCCGAAGCCGCCGACGGCGCCTTCTTCGACGGTGATCAGCACTTCGTGATGGCGGGCAAGCTGACGGATCAGTTCATGGTCCAGGGGCTTGGCAAAGCGAGCGTCGGCAACCGTCGTCGAGAGGCCCGAAGCGTCGAGGTCTTCTGCCGCCAGCAAGCAGTCCGCAAGCCGCGTGCCGAAGGAGAGCAGTGCTACTTTCGTGCCTTCCTTGACGATGCGGCCCTTGCCGATCTGCAGGATCTCCCCGCGCGCCGGCATATCGATGCCGACGCCTTCGCCACGCGGATAGCGGAAGGAGATCGGACCGGCATCATAGGCTGCGGCTGTGCGCACCATATGCTTCAGTTCGGCCTCGTCGGCAGCCGCCATCACCACGAAACCGGGCAGGGTGGCAAGGAATGTCGTATCGAACGAACCTGCATGCGTCGGGCCGTCGGCGCCAACAAAACCGGCCCGGTCGATCGGGAAGCGGACCGGCAGGCCCTGGATCGCGACATCGTGGACAACCTGGTCATAGGCTCGCTGCAGGAAGGTGGAATAGAGCGCGGCGAAGGGCTTGTAGCCTTCGGCGGCAAGGCCGGCGGCGAAGGTGACCGCATGCTGTTCGGCGATCCCCACATCGAAACAGCGGGCAGGGAAGATCTCGGCAAGCTTGTCGAGGCCCGTGCCGTTCGGCATTGCTGCCGTGATCCCGATGATCTTGTCGTCGAGTTTCGCTTCCTGCACCAGCGCTTCGGCGAACACGCTCGTATAGCTCGGCGCATTCGGCTTGACCTTGGCCTGCGCCCCGGTGATGACGTCGAACTTGTTGACGCCATGGTACTTGTCGGCGGCGGCTTCCGCCGGTGGGTAGCCCTTGCCTTTCTGCGTCACGACATGGATCAGCACCGGTCCCTGCGCATTGTCGCGCACGTTGCGCAGCACCGGGAGCAGATGCTCGAAGGAATGGCCGTCGATCGGACCGATATGGTAGAACCCCATTTCCTCGAACATGGTCCCGCCGGTCACATAGCCACGCGCATGTTCGACGGCGCGGGTGATCGCACTATCGACCTTCTTGCCGAGATAGCCGGTCAGCTTCTTTCCGAGATCGCGGAAGCCCATATAGGTGCGACCCGAGGCAAGGCGCGCGAGATAAGCACTCATCGCCCCTGTCGGCGGGGCGATCGACATGTCGTTGTCGTTGAGGATGACGATGAGCCGCGCATCCAGCGCCCCGGCATTGTTCAGCGCCTCGTAGGCCATCCCGGCAGACATCGCGCCGTCGCCGATGACGGCAATCACGCGCCGGTCGGTCTTGTCGAGTTCGGCGGCAACCGCCATGCCGAGACCGGCAGAAATCGAGGTGGAGGAATGCGCCGCCCCGAAGGGATCGTATTCGCTCTCGGCGCGGCGCGTGAAGCCGGAAAGGCCACCTTCCTGGCGCAACGTGCGGATGCGGTCCCGGCGGCCGGTAAGAATCTTGTGCGGATAACACTGGTGGCCGACGTCGAAGATCAGTCGGTCGTTAGGCGTATTGAACACGCTGTGAATGGCAACAGTCAGCTCGACGACCCCAAGGCCTGCCCCAAGATGACCCCCGGTGCGCGATACCGCGTCGATCATCTCGTCACGGACCTCGCGCGCAAGCTGCGGCAGGTCACGATCCTCGAGCTTGCGCAGGTCTGTCGGATATTTGACCTGATCGAGCAACGGGGTTTTCGGAGGATTTGTCACGGGCGGGCGCTCTTTGTTATCGTTCTTGGGTTTTGTTTATTCGATTAGATTGCGGCAAAACAAATGCATTTCAAGAACCGCAAGCATTTAATTCTAAAGGAATTCAGCCCTCAGGCAAAGGCACGAATTCCTCTTCGTCCCCCGGCACGATATCGAAGCGGCCGGTGCGCCATTCCTCCTTCGCCTTCTCGATACGCTCCTTGGAAGACGAGACGAAGTTCCACCAGATATAGCGCTTGGAGTTCAGGGCCGCACCCCCGAAGAGCATCAGATGACAGCCGGCGGATCCCGCTTCAAGCGTGATGGCATCGCCTGGACGGAAGACGAGCAGCTGATCCGCCGCAAAGCGATCGCCGGCGACGATGACTTCGCCTGAAAGCACATAGACGGCGCGCTCCTCATGAGCCGCACCGAAGGGAAACTTGGCACCGGGCGCGAAGGCGAGATCGGCGTAAAGCGTATCGGAGAAGACTTCGACCGGCGACAACAGCCCTTCGAACGAGCCGATCACGACCCGGCCCGTGACGCCGTCGTCATCGATCAGCGGCATGTCGCTCCTCTCCGTGTGAGCGAAGGCCGGATCGATCTCCTCCTTGTCGTCGGGCAGCGCCAGCCAGGTCTGAAGGCCGGAGATCGACAGGGGATGACCGCGCAGATTGTCGGGCGTGCGCTCCGAATGCACGATGCCGCGCCCGGCCGTCATCAGATTGATGTCGCCGGGGCGGATCACCTTTTCGGTGCCGAGGCTGTCGAGATGCCGGATTTCGCCGTCGAAGAGATAGGTGACAGTCGAAAGGCCGATATGCGGATGCGGCTTCACGTCGAGCGCCTCGTCAGGCTTCAGGATCGCCGGACCCATCCGGTCGAAGAAGATGAACGGCCCCACCAACCGCCGCTGCCGCGTCGGAAGGGCCCGCCGCACCTGGAAGCCACCGATGTCGCTCGTGCGCGGGATAATCAGGTTCTCGATCGCGTCGCAGGCGAAAGTATCGCCAGGCAGCGGGTCTTTACCGGGGAAGAAGGACATGAGGTTCTCCGAGCGCTGGGGTGCCGCCAGAAATAGCGCCTGGCGGACCGCAGCGAAAGGGGCCAAATTGTCAGATGGCCGTAAAGCCGTTGTCGACAAAGAGATGCACGCCGTTGACGAAGTTCGATTCATCGCTTGCCAGATAGAGCGCCGCCCTCGCGACATCTTCCGGTTCGCCGATCCGCCCCTGCTGCGCAGCGATCGCCGCATCGGAGACATCGACCCCAAGCGCCTGCAATTCGGTCACCTCCCGCAGCCCGTGCGGCGTGCGTATGAAGCCGGGGCAGACGGCATTGCAGCGGATGTTGCGGTCGCGGAATTCCACCGCAATCGCCCGGGCGAACATGTGCACCGCGCCCTTGGTCGTGTCGTAGAGCACCTCCATCGGCGTTGCCGCGACGGCGGAGATGGACGAGGTGCAGACGATCGACCCGCCGCCCGCAGCGATCATCTTCGGCAGCACGGCCTTGGTCATGAGGAACATCGAGCGGACATTGACGGCATGCAGCCAATCCCATTCCTCCAGCGTCGTTTCCAGGAACGGCTTGATGACGATGGTGCCGGCATGATTGAAGAGTACGGTTACGGCGCCATAGCGCTCCTCGACGCCGGCAACAGCAGCATTCACCGCTTTTTCGTCGGAGACGTCGGCAACCCAGTAGTCCGCGTCACCGCCTGCATCGCGGATCGCCGCTGCTGTCTGCGCCGCCGCCTCGCTATTGCGGTCGATGATCGCGACGCGTGCGCCTTCGGCCGCAAACAGCTTTGACGCTGCGCCGCCCATGCCCGTCGCGCCGCCCGAGATGATGGCAACTTTACCCTTCAGCCTGTCCGTCATTCAACCGTTCCCCCTGTTGTGACCAGGCGGATGTTAGATCGACGGCCTGCTTCCGGCCAGAGGTTCGGGGAATGTTTTGCGGGTCAGGCCCCGTCCAGCGGCTCCACGCCCTGCGGCTTGCCGGCGCGGTCGAGCCTGATCTTCTCGATGCGGTTTTCGGCGGCCGAAAGCAGGGTTTCGCAGTGCTTCTTCAGCGCTTCGCCGCGCTCGTAGATCTCGATGGATTCGTCCAGCGCCACGTCGCCGCGCTCAAGGCGGGCAACGATGCTTTCGAGTTCGGCAACTGCCTTCTCGAAGGAAAGACCGGAAACCTCCGGCTTGGCGTTGTCAGTCATACTCAACCCTTCATCAATCGAAGCACATGCAGGCCCGCCGATTCGGCGAGTCCTTCCAGATCATACCCGCCTTCCAGCAGGCTGACGACCCGGTTGGAGGCACTTTTGTCGGCTATCTCCAGAAGTCTGCCGGTCGCCCAGTCGAAATCCTCGCCGACAAGATTGATCTGCGCCAGCGGATCGCGGTGATGCGCATCGAAGCCCGCGGAGATGATGATGAGATCCGGCCGGAAATCGGTGAGAGCGGGAAGCACGCGCGATTTGAACGCCTCGCGGAATTGCTCGCTGCCGACGTTTGGAGAAAGCGGCGCGTTGACGATCGTGCCGTGCTTGCCCGTCTCGTCCTTGGCGCCGGTGCCGGGGTAGAGCGGCATCTGGTGGGTCGAGCAGAAGAGGACCGAACGATCATCCCAGAAGATGTCCTGCGTGCCGTTGCCATGGTGGACGTCCCAATCGACGATGGCGACGCGCTCGGCGCCGTGGCGTTTCTGGGCATGGCGGGCGGCAATCGCGGCATTGTTGAAGAAGCAGAAGCCCATCGCCGTCGTCTTTTCGGCATGGTGGCCCGGCGGACGGGCGGCGACGAACACGTTGTCGGCCTGGCCGGTGAACACGTCGTCGACCGCTGCGATGGCCGCCCCGACGCCTGTCAGCGCTGCCTGCAGGCTCTTGGGGCTCGCATAGGTGTCGGCCTCGATCTGGTTGATCTCGCCGTCCTCTTCCGGGATATGGCGCATGACCGCGCGAAGATGTTCCTCCGGATGGGCAAGCAGCACGGCCTCTTCACTTGCCAGCGGCGCCTCCTTCCGGTCCAGCCGCGCGAAGTTCGGATGGCCGAGCGCGACGTTGATCGCTCGGACCCGGTCCGGCCGCTCCGGGTGGCCTGCGGGGGTGACATGCTCGAGAAAGATCGGGTGTTCGTAAAGGCGGGTGCTCATGCGGATACTCTTATGGCTTACGCCGGTCGGGATCCACACCAGATGGCGCGAATGTCGGCGATTTCAACATTCGCACGCTATCGTGACCGTTTGATCTCCACGGTTTACTTCAGCCTGCCCCGCCATTAGGCTTTGAGTATGGGATGGGGACAGGCAGGCATATGGCAAAGTCAAAACGCTCGAATGTAGCGGAAATACGCGTGCCCTACCGGGATGTGGACATGCAGGGCCAGATGTTCCTCTCGTGCTATATTTCCTATGCCGAAGCCGTACTTACCAATTTCTGGTCCATGCGGCCCCAATTGAGCGACGAGCCCATTTATACCGTCAGCAAGATTACCTGCCATCTGCACCGGCCGCTGCATTACGATGATATCGTGGAATTCACCCCCGCGGTCGACAAGATCGGGGTCCGTTCTGTGGGGTTCCTGATTGCCGTCGAGGTGGAAGATGAGCGCGCCGCCGAAGTCGAAATCATCTGGCAGGCGCATGAGCGTGAAGACCAGTCATTGACCGCGATCCCCGAGGAGACGCGCGACTGGCTTTATACTTTCCTCGACTAGAGCGCCGTGCGTCCGAATGGACGCACAAAGGACGCTCTACCTTTTTGAAACTAGAGCATCTTATCTGCACCCAAGGCGAGCCCACCTGAGTGCAGGATGCTCTAGGCGCGCGCGGGGAGCAACGGATAGCCCGCCATGACGGCGCGGCCGACGAGCGCTGCAACGAATGCCTTGATGACATCACCTGGGATGAAAGCCATCGAGCCGACGAAAGCCTGCCGAAGATCAAGCCCGGCCGCGACTGCCAGATAGGCGATCCCGCAAGCATAGAGAACGACGATGCCGCCGATCATCGACGCGAGGAAGAAGCCGACCGTCTGGACCAGACCGGACTGCTCCGCCCTTACCAGGCGCTCGCTGAGGTAACCTGTCACAAAGGCGGCAAAGAGCCAGCCGATGAGGAAGCCCGCTGTCGGTCCTGCAAAGGCAGCAAGACCGCCGCGGCCGCCGGAAAGAACCGGAAGGCCGATCGCGACCAGAACCTGAACGATCAGCACGGCCATCGCCCCGCGGCGCGCCCCAAGCACAACGCCCGCCATCATGACGCCGAGCGACTGGGCGGTGATCGGTACCGGGATGAAGCCGAGGGTGATCGGCGGCAGAATGCCGAGCGCCACGATGATGGCTGCGAAGAGGGCAGAGAGAACGAGGTCGCGGGTACTCATCATCGGCTCCATGTTCATAAAGTATTAACTGACATGCCGCCGAAAGCCGCGCGCGTCAATCGCCGCTGCGATGTTATCCGCATCCCTGAGCGTGAGAATGATGAGCGGCGCAAGCAGGGTGACCGGCCGCACCTTGATGCCGCGGGCGACGTGCGCCTCCTTGATCGCGTGGTAGCGGCCAAGGATTTCCGGCACGAAACGGACGACGAGCCCGACCGCCAGGCCGACATCATTTGCCGCCACCAGGCCGGCACGCTCCAGCGGACGGGCAAGCAGCGTGATCTCGTCGATGAATTCGCTGATCGTCGTGGTTGCCGTTACCGCGGCTGCAAAGAGCATGAGTGCCGTCAGCCGCAAAAGCGCCACGACGGCGGCATGCCATGGATTGAAGGCGAGGCTGAAAAGCGCCACGACGATGATCGTCAGCAGCACCGGTTTCAACCGCGCAAGCGCCCGGCCCGGCGGCAGGCCGAGGCTGAAATAGACGGCACCCGTCGCCAGCACGCCGAGCGAAAGCAGCGGAATGTTGCGGGTGACGAAGAGAGCAATGCCGAGGATCGCCAGCACAAGCAGCTTCGAGCGCGCCGGGAGCCGGTGCATGAAGCTGTTTCCTTCGAGATAAAGGGACTGCATCAGGCGACGATCTCCCGGTAGCGCGCGATTGCTTCGGCTGCGGGCGCATCGGCCGCGAGCCTGCCCTCGTGGAAAACAAGGACCCGGCCGAAATCGGCGATCAGTTCGAGGTCGTGGGTAATCACGATGGCATTTTCGGGCAGACCCTCGATGATCTTCTGCACGAGTGCACGGTTCCTGAGGTCCAGCTGGTTTGTCGGCTCGTCGAGGATCAGGATATTCGGGCCTGTAACGAGCACCGCCGAAAGGGCGGCGATCTGCAGCTCGCCGCCGGAAAGTTCGTGCGCCCGGCGCCGTGCAAGGTGAGCCGCACCGAACCTGGCGAGTGCGCCTTCCGCCTTCGTCTCGATCTCGGCTTTCGAAAGACCACGGCCCTTCAGCCCGAAGGCGATATCGTCACGCACGATCGGCAGGATGATCTGGTTCTGCGGCTGCTGGAAGATGAAGCCGACCTCGGGGAGGGTGGACCGCTCGCCGGCGGTGTCCCGTCCATTGACCATGACACGTCCTGCCGTCGGCTTCGTCAGCCCGTTGATGAGCCGCGCAAAGGTCGTCTTGCCCGACCCGTTGAGGCCGATCACGCCGATGCGGTTTTCCGTGAGGCTGAGGGTCAGCGGCGCCAGCGCTTCCCGCGCCCCGTAGCTGACTGCAGCCCCTTCGAAGCGGATGTCCAAATCATTCCCCTGTCACAGTCCGATGCTGCTTCTATAGCCGCAGCCGCAAAAGTGCAAAACAGGTGGCTAGGAACATTTTCCCGAATATGATGCTCTCATGACGAATCTCATTTCGAACAGCGACGCCCGCCGGATTTTTCTCGCCAAACAGGGTCTCGGCATGTCGCCGAACCGCGCCCTGACCAAGGCGGGGCTGCTGCAGCTGATCCATGACATCGGCTTCGTGCAGGTGGACAGTATCCAGACGGTCGAGCGGGCGCATCACCAGATACTCTTTTCCCGCAACCAGACATACAAGCGCGAGCATCTGACCGCGCTGCTGGAGAAGGACGGCGTGCTGTTCGAGCATTGGACGCACGACGCCTCGATCCTGCCCAGCGTCTTCTTCAAATATTGGAAGCACAAGTTCCGCCACGAGGAAGAGGTCATCATCGAGCGCTGGCGCAAATGGCGCGGCGAGGGTTTCGAGCATGCCTTCGACGAGACCTACGAGCGGGTGGCGCGCGACGGCGCTATTACGGCGCGCGAGATCAAAGCGGACGGCCACACCTCCGGCGGCTGGTGGAACTGGCATCCGAACAAGACTGCCCTCGAATATTTCTGGCGCACCGGGAAGTTCGCCATCGCCGGCCGCTCCAATTTCCAGAAGATCTATGATCTGGTCGAACGCGTCATCCCGGCCGAATTCCGCGATCCCGAAGTGAGTCGAGAGGACTTTGTCGACTGGGCCTGCCGAAGCGCGCTGAAGCGGCTCGGCTTTGCGACACATGGCGAAATCGCCGCCTTCTGGGACCTGCTCTCGCCGGATGAGGCGAAGGCCTGGGTAAGCGAGCACCGCGACGAACTGACGGAGGTCCTGATCGAACCTGCGCTCGGGGGCAAGCCGCGTCCCTCCTGGGTCTTCGCGGATTTCCCGCCCGCCGCCGGCGACTATCCCGAGCCTCCGGCTCGTATTCGCGTGCTGAGCCCCTTCGATCCGATGATCCGCGACCGCAATCGTACCGAACGCCTTTTCGGCTTCTTCTACCGCATCGAGGTGTTCGTGCCGGAGCCGAAGCGTGAATACGGCTACTACGTCTTCCCGCTGCTCGAAGGCGACAAACTGATCGGCCGCATCGACATGAAGGCTGACCGCAAGAGCGGAACGCTGGACGTCAAACGGCTATGGCTAGAGCCGGGCGTGAGAGCATCGGCCGGTCGGCTGGAAAGACTGCAGGCGGAACTGGAGCGCGTGGCGAAGTTCGCAGGGGTGGAGAAGGTTGTGCTGCTGGATGGGTGGAGGGGGTAGCCGCTTGCCACTTCTCCCCAGCGGAGAGAAGTGCCGGAGCGCCAGCGAGGTGATGAGGGGGAGCAGGATATGCCGAACCGCCCCCTCATCCGACCCTTCTGGCCACCTTCTCCCCGAGGGGAGAAGGGAAATCCTCAGCAAATCTCCGTCTTGGCGATCTTGATCCCAAAGCCCTCGAGGCCGACGTAGTGGCGCTCGCGGCTGGTGAGCAGCTTGATGGAGCTGACGCCGAGGTCCTTGAGGATCTGTGCGCCAAGGCCGATTTCCAGCCATTCGCTTTCGCGGCTCTTGGCTTCGGCGTGGGACTCGCGGTCCTGGCTGCGCGTCTTGCGGCCATTGTCGTAATGGCCGACGCCGACGGAGCCTTCGCGGAGATAGACGATGATGCCACGGCCTTCCTCGGCGATCTTCTGCATGTAGTGATCGACCGGGCTCTTCTTGCCGAAGAGGTCCTCGGCGACGTTTTCCGGATGCAGGCGGACTGGAATGTCGATCCCGTCGCGGATATCGCCGAAGACGACGGCGAGGTGCTGCATCGGATCCCAGGGCAGGGCGTAGGTATAGGCTTTGGCCTTGCCGAACGGCGTTTCGATGTCGAAGCTGGCGCCGAGTTCGATCAACGTTTCCTTGCGCTGGCGGTAGGCGATCAGGTCGGCGACCGAGACGAGTTTCAGACCGTGCTTTTCGGCGAAGTCGACCACCTGCGGGCCGCGCGTGACGGTGCCGTCGTCGTTGACGAGTTCGCAGATCACGCCGATCGGCGGCAGCCCGGCGAGCTTGCAAAGGTCGACGGCGGCTTCCGTATGGCCGGAGCGCATCAGCACACCGCCCTCGCGGGCGACGAGCGGGAAGATGTGGCCGGGACGGACGAAATCTGCCGGGCCGACATTCGGATTGGCAAGATTGCGCACCGTCAGCGTGCGGTCGTCGGCGGAAATGCCGGTCGTCGTGCCGTGCTTGAAATCGACCGAAACGGTGAAGGCCGTCGTGTGCGCGGAGTCGTTCTCGGCAACCATCGCGTTGAGGTTCAGGCGTTTTGCCTCTTCCTTCGGCATGGGTGTGCAGACGATGCCGGAGGTATGGCGCACGATGAAGGCCATCTTTTCGGGGGTGCAGTGGACGGCAGCGACGATCAGGTCGCCTTCGTTTTCGCGGTCGTCATCATCCATGACGACGACGATCTCGCCGGCTTCGAAGGCTCGGATGGCATCGACGACACGCTTCTGGTCATAAGGCATGGAGGTAGTTCCTATTTCAGTCGGCCGGTCTGGCCGCGGTCGCGGAGATAATGGTCAGCGATGGCGCAGGCCACCATGGCTTCGCCGATCGGCACAGCCCGGATACCGACGCAGGGGTCGTGCCGCCCCTTGGTGCGGATATCGACATTGTTGCCGTCCGCATCGATCGAGCGTC
>NZ_JBNDHS010000132.1:0-13882 GCF_056755095.1 Rhizobium sp. SVR5-9E
CGTCGCTCTGCACGGTCCTCAGGGAGGTATTGGCATCCAGCACGCCGCCGCAGCCTGGGCAGAGTACGTTCCATGACAGGTCGAACACGCCCAGCTGGGACGCGTGCAGAAAGGCGTTAATCACCCGTTCTTCGTTGAGCCCTTCGCTGGCGGCGAAGGCAAGTGGATTGACACGACAAAGCTTGCGGTCGGGCGCTTCACGGACCAGACGTTCGATAGCATCAACGACTTTCGGCTGTGCCGACTGGCGCAGAGCTGAGAATAAAGTCTGAGCTTCACTCATGGATGCATCTTACACTGAATTGGACGCGCGATCAGCGAATTTCTCCAAAGAGGGTGCAGTTTGCACCAGCCGCAAATCGGGCTCGGCCTGACCGCCGACTTTGGACTGATTTTCTTGCGGCACGAGGTTTCGCCCCAACCTGCTATTCCAATCTCCATGCGTCCACCTTGCCACCCCACTTCAAACTCGCTAAGAGACGCCGCAACTTGGGCCCTTGGGCGCAAGGCCTAAGAAGGGTTCCAGAACTCCCAATTCCCGGGCTCTTTGGCCATGCCGCTTTCCAAGGCTTTGTGGTGCCGGGTCGGGCTTTCGCCTCTCCCGGCGGTTTGCTGTGGTAGAGGCTTATGGCACGCATCGTAATGAAATTCGGCGGCACGTCCGTCGCTGATCTGGACCGCATCAAGAACGTTGCTCGCCACGTCAAACGCGAAGTCGATGCCGGCCATGAGGTGGCCGTCGTCGTGTCCGCGATGTCCGGCAAGACCAACGAACTGGTCGGCTGGGTGCAGGGCACACCGAAGGTCGTCGGTGCCAATTCGCCTTTCTACGATGCGCGCGAATATGATGCCGTCGTCGCCTCCGGCGAGCAGGTGACCTCGGGATTGCTGGCGATTGCGCTGCAGGCGATGGACATCAACGCACGCTCCTGGCAGGGCTGGCAGATCCCGATCCGCACGGACAATGCACACGGGGCAGCGCGCATTCTCGAAATCGACGGTGCCGATATCGTCAAGCGCATGGGCGAGGGGCAGGTTGCCGTCATCGCCGGCTTCCAGGGCCTTGGACCGGACAACCGCATCGCGACGCTCGGCCGCGGCGGCTCGGATACGTCGGCGGTTGCGATTGCGGCGGCGGTCAAGGCCGATCGCTGCGATATCTACACGGATGTCGACGGCGTCTACACGACCGATCCGCGTATCGTGCCGCAGGCGCGCCGTTTGAAAAAGATCGCCTTCGAGGAAATGCTCGAAATGGCGTCGCTCGGCGCCAAGGTTCTGCAGGTTCGCTCGGTGGAACTCGCTATGGTGCACAAGGTTCGTACTTTCGTGCGCTCTTCTTTCGAAGATCCCGATGCTCCGGGCATGGGTGATTTCTTGAACCCGCCCGGAACGCTGATTTGTGACGAGGATGAAATCGTGGAACAGGAAGTAGTCACCGGCATCGCCTACGCCAAGGATGAGGCTCAGATCTCGCTTCGCCGTCTCGCAGACCGGCCGGGCGTGTCCGCAGCGATCTTCGGGCCTTTGGCCGAGAGCCATATCAATGTCGACATGATCGTCCAGAACATCTCCGAGGACGGCTCCAAGACGGATATGACCTTCACCGTGCCTTCGGGCGACGTCGAGAAGGCAATCAAGGTGCTCGGCGAGAACAAGGAGAAAATCGGCTACGACGTCGTCCAGAACGAATCGGGGCTGGTCAAGGTTTCGGTTATCGGCATCGGCATGCGTTCGCACGCAGGCGTTGCTGCCACCGCTTTTAAAGCTCTTGCCGAAAAGGGCATCAATATCAAGGCGATCACAACCTCGGAAATCAAGATTTCTATCCTGATCGACGGTCCTTATGCGGAACTCGCTGTCAGGACTTTGCATTCCTGCTACGGTCTGGATAAGAATTGATTCCCAGCAGGTGTGCCACGCGTTCGAGTTAAGTAGAAAGTGGCGGCCTGCCGGGTTATCCTGCTTTTGATTTGGAGCTTGAGACGCAATGAGAGACCTTTCCGGCGGTCCGCGCGTGTTGCTCAAGCGGCTGCGCGAGTTGATGGCGGAGCCGCTGGAGCCACAAGAGCGTCTCGATCGGATCGTTCGCCAGATCGCCAGCAACATGGTGGCGGAGGTCTGCTCCGTCTATGTGCTTCGCGCTGACGGCGTTCTCGAGCTCTATGCAACAGAAGGCCTGAAGAAAGAGGCTGTCCACCTGTCTCAGCTGAAAATGGGGCAGGGGCTTGTCGGCACGATCGCGGCTTCGGCGCAGCCGCTGAACCTTTCCGACGCGCAATCGCATCCAGCCTTCCGCTATCTCCCAGAGACCGGCGAAGAAATCTACCATTCGTTCCTTGGCGTGCCGATCCTGCGCACCGGGCGCTCGCTTGGCGTTCTCGTCGTGCAGAACAAGGCGAGCCGCACCTACCGCGAAGAAGAGCTGGAAGCGCTCGAAACCACCGCGATGGTGCTCGCCGAAATGATCGCCACCGGCGAGCTGAAGAAGATCACCAAGCCGGGTCTCGAACTCGATCTGACGCGTTCGGTGACGATCGACGGCGATACCTACAATGAAGGCATCGGGCTTGGCTATGTCGTACTGCACGAGCCGCGCGTCGTCGTCACGAACCTGCTGAACGAGGACTCGGAGAAGGAGATACGCCGACTTTCGGAGGCGTTGGGCTCGCTCAGAATTTCGATCGACGATCTGCTGTCGCAGCGAGACGTCTCGATGGAGGGCGAGCATCGCGAAGTTCTCGAAACCTATCGCATGTTCGCTCACGACCAGGGCTGGGTGAGGAAGCTCGAAGAAGCGATCCGAAACGGGCTCACGGCGGAGGCCGCGGTCGAAAAGGTGCAGAGCGATACCAAGGCGCGTATGATGCGCTTGACAGATCCGTATCTGCGCGAACGCATGCATGACTTCGAGGATCTCGCGAACCGGCTGCTGCGGCAGCTCACCGGATACTCGGGCCGGACAGCGGGCGATGGATTCCCGAACGACGCGATCATTCTGGCGCGCGCCATGGGCGCGGCCGAGCTTCTCGATTATCCCCGCGCCAATGTGCGTGGCCTGGTGCTGGAAGAAGGCGCGGTCACCAGCCATGTGGTGATCGTCGCGCGCGCCATGGGCATTCCGGTGATCGGGCAGGCGGCCGGCGTTGTAGCGCTTGCCGAAAACGGCGACGCTATCATCATCGATGGCGACGAGGGCCATGTGCATTTGCGGCCCCTGCCGGAGCATCAGCGGTCCTACGAGGAGAAGGTGCGCTTCCGGGCCCGCCGGCAGGAACAGTTCCGGGCGCTGCGCTCCGTCGAACCGCTCACCAAGGACGGACAGCGCATCTCTCTGCTGATGAATGCCGGCCTTCTGGTCGATCTGCCGCAGCTCGCGGAATCGGGGGCTGAAGGAATCGGGCTTTTCCGCACAGAATTGCAGTTCATGATCGCGTCGACCATGCCGAAGGCGGAGGAGCAGGAGCTTTTCTACCGCAATGTCGTGAAGCAGGCGGCCGGCCGCGTCGTCACCTTCCGCACGCTCGATATTGGTGGCGACAAGGTAGTGCCCTATTTCCGCGGCCACGAGGAAGAGAATCCGGCGCTCGGCTGGCGTGCGATCCGCCTCGCGCTCGATCGGCCGGGACTACTGCGGACGCAGCTTCGTGCCATGCTGAGGGCTGCGGCGGGCATCGAGCTGAAGCTCATGGTGCCGATGGTGACCGAGGTCTCCGAAATCGCCGCGGTGCGCGAATTGCTGCAGAAGGAAGTGCAGCATCTTTCCCGCTTTGGCCACGGCTTGCCTCGCAAGCTGCAATTCGGCGCTATGGTGGAGGTGCCGGCGCTGCTGTGGCAGCTTGACGAGCTGATGGCGGCGGTCGATTTCGTCTCCGTGGGGTCCAACGACCTCTTTCAGTTCTCGATGGCGGTCGATCGCGGAAATGCACGGGTCTCGGACCGCTTTGATCCGCTTGGCAAGCCGTTCCTCCGGATCCTTCGCGAGATCGTGCGCGCCGGCGAGCGCAATAACACTCCCGTCACGCTTTGCGGTGAGCTGGCAGGCAAGCCGATTTCGGCGATGGCGCTGCTCGGTATCGGGTTCCGTTCGGTCTCAATGTCGCCGGCCTCAATCGGGCCGGTGAAAGCGATGCTGCTTGCGCTCGAAGTTGAAGCCCTCTCCAAAGTCGTGAACCAGGCGTTGGACGATGTCGTGTCTACGACGCCGGTACGCGAGGTGCTTGTCGGCTTCGCCGCGAGTAACAATATTCCCCTTTAGCAAACCATAAAAAGAATCGGAGTGAAGGGTGGCGAAGCTTCCCGTTGAAAAGATGCGCGAGCTGGAACGCCGCTTCAGTGAAATTGAAGCGCGCATGTCGGCTGGCCCGTCCGCTGATGTCTATGTGAAGCTCGCATCCGAATATTCCGAGTTGCAGTCGGTCGTCGCCAAGATCCGCGCGTATGAAAAGGCCGTTGCGGAACTCGCCGATCTCGAAGCATTGCTCGGGGACAAGTCCGTCGATCGCGAGATGCGCGATCTCGCCGAATTGGAGCTGCCGGAAGTCAAGGAGCGCATCGACACGCTGGAGCAGGAAATCCAGATTCTGCTGCTGCCGAAGGACGCGGCCGACGAAAAGAGCGCTATCCTCGAGATCCGCGCCGGCACAGGCGGTTCGGAAGCAGCACTTTTCGCTGGCGATCTTTTTCGGATGTACGAACGCTTCGCCGCGGCGAATGGCTGGAAGGTCGAAATCCTTTCTGCAAGTGAGGGTGAAGCGGGCGGTTATAAGGAAATTATCGCCACGATTACCGGCAAGGGCGTTTTCGCCAAGTTGAAGTTCGAGTCCGGCGTGCACCGGGTGCAGCGCGTGCCCGAAACGGAAGCCGGCGGACGCATCCACACGTCGGCGGCGACAGTCGCCGTGCTGCCGGAAGCTGAGGAAATCGATATCGAGATCCGGCCGGAAGACATTCGCATCGATACAATGCGTTCGTCGGGCGCCGGCGGCCAGCACGTCAACACCACCGATTCGGCCGTCCGCATCACGCATCTGCCGACCGGCATCGTCGTCACCAGCTCGGAAAAGTCGCAACACCAGAATCGCGCCAAGGCCATGCAAGTTCTGCGTTCGAGGCTCTTCGATGCAGAACGGCAAAGGGCCGAGAGTGAACGATCTGCCGATCGCAAGAGCCAGGTGGGGTCCGGTGATCGCTCGGAGCGGATAAGGACTTACAATTTCCCGCAGGGACGCATCACCGATCACCGAATCAACCTGACGCTCTACAAGCTCGACCGGATGATGGAAGGCGAGATTGATGAAGTGGTGGATGCACTGCTTGCCGACTATCAGGCAAGCCAGCTGGCGCTGCTTGGCGAGCAGCAATGACGGGGGAAGGGCCGACGGTTTCCGAAACTTTGGCCGAAGCCCGCCGCCGCTTCATCGAGGCCGGTATCGCCGATCCCGTGACAGACGCGAGACTGCTCCTCGCCGGACTGCTGAAATTCTCATCGACGGAAATGTTGTCGCGGGGCGATGAGCGCCTCGCCGAGGAAAAGGTAGCGCTGATCAAGGCTGCAGTAGAAAGACGCCTGGCGCATGAACCGGTCCATCGCATCCTCGGCGAGCGGGAATTCTACGGATTGCCGCTCTCGCTTTCCGAAGGAACACTGGAGCCCCGGCCCGACACCGAAATCCTCGTCGATACGATGCTTCCTTTTCTGAGAGGTCTTGCAAAAACGGAAGGCCATCTCCATATCCTTGACGTAGGAACCGGAACCGGGGCGATATGCCTCGCGCTGTTGAGCGAATGTCCGGAAGCATCGGGTATCGGTAGCGATGTATCGGCAGATGCCCTGAGCACGGCAAAATCAAACGCTGAAAGAAATGGACTAGGGGAGCGTTTCGAAGTCGTGCAATCGAGCTGGTTTCAGAACATCAGTGGCACGTTTCACGCGATCGTCTCAAATCCGCCCTATATTGCTTCCAATGTCATTGCCAACCTAGCTCCTGAAGTGACGAAATTTGATCCGGCGGCAGCACTGGACGGTGGCCCTGATGGGCTTGACGCGTACAAAGCGATAGCCAAGGATGCGGCCAGGTTTATGCGGCCAGATGGCGTCATAGGATTAGAAATCGGCTACGATCAGCGGAATGATGTGACGGCGGTCTTCGAGGCTGCGGGCTTCCAGTGTGTCGGATCGGCAAAAGACTATGGCCAAAATGACCGGGTGCTCGTGTTCGCACTCAATGCTTGAGCGACAAATTGCAGCATAGGAACAGAACAATATTGCTATTGCGAAGAAAGGGCTTGGATTTCCGAGGGAAGCAATATAGGTTGCCCCTACGTGTTGGGCAGTCAGGAATGAACACAGATTCGTTCGGTACTTGGTCAGCCTCGGGGGTCCACTCTTTTAAACGAGAGTTTCGAAGGTTGAACACGACCCAATGCGTGAATCAGTCAATATGACTTGAGAACAAGCGGCGGGTCGGCGCGAAGGCGCATTATGCTTGCGGCACGAAGGCTCTGAGTCGGTTTTCCGGCCACGGCGGTTGGTGCCATCAATCCACACAAACAGAGAATTCAGGTGAGCGATCTATGAGGCCAGGACAGCAGAACAAGCGCGGTCGAGGGCGTGGTAACAACAACGGCGGCGGAAATAACAATAATAACAATTTCAACCGCAAGGGCGGCAATCCGCTGACTCGGAGCTACGACAGCTCCGGCCCCGACGTGAAGATTCGCGGTACGGCTCAGCATATTGCTGAAAAATACGCGCAGCTTGCCCGTGATGCACAAAGCTCCGGCGACCGCGTCATCGCTGAAAATTACCTGCAGCATGCAGAGCACTACAACCGGATCATTGCGGCCGCCCAGGCGCAGATGCAGGAACGCTTCCAGCGCGATGATCGGAACGAATACACGGACCGCGACGGTCTCGAGCGCGAAGGTGACGAGCTGGATACGGTAGACAGCGACGAAGTTGTTGTCGTTCAGCCGCCGCGCGAGCAGCATCGCCGCGAGCAGCGCGCGGAAGCGGCAGCCCCGGCTCCGGCTCCAGTTGCGGAGCAGGAAGCCATTGACGGGACCGGTCCGCAGCCGGAAATCGAAGGAATTCCAGCCGAAGTCGCCATGGAGGAAGAAACCTCCGCCGCCCCGCGGGAGCGCCAGCCTCGCCGCCGCAATGCCGGCAGTCGCCCGCGCCGCCCGCGCCGTGGCGCAGAGGGTGAAGGCGCCGATGAGGGCGCTTCAAACGAGACGCCTGCGCCGGCGCTGGCGGAAGCGGCTTCCGAGTAATTTCGTTTCAAGACGATGGTTTGATCAAAAGGCCGCTCCCACGAGCGGCCTTTTCTTTTGCGCGACGGGTTGTCGGCATTGCCGCTTGACTCATTCATACCTCTCTGGCTATACGTAAATCCATAGCCAATGAGGTATGGATTTCGGTGCCGAACACCCATGATGCGCTTTTCAGAACGCTTGCCGACCCGACCCGGCGGGCCATCTTCGAACGGCTGTGCCGTGAGGGGGAGAAGACAGTTGGCGTCCTGACGGCGCAGGCCGGCGTTTCGCAGCCGGTCGTTTCGAAACATCTCAAGGTTCTGAAGGACGCCGGCCTGGTTCGTGACCGCCACGAAGGCCGCCAGACGCATTATAGCGCGCAGCGTAAGGCGCTCGCCCCACTGGTCGACTGGACGAGCCAGATGGCCGGCTTCTGGGAAAGCCGGTTCGACGACCTCGAAGATTTGCTCAAAAAGATGGACCAATGACCCAGACCTCGATCGAAACACTCTCCGTCGTCGTCGAACGGCACGTTGCTTTTCCGCCGGAAAAGATCTGGCGGGCGCTGACGCAGCCGCATCTGATCGAGGAGTGGCTCATGAAGAACGACTTCAGGCCCGTCGTGCACCACAGCTTCAAACTCAGCGCCGACTGGGGTGCCGTGGATTGCAGAGTCCTGGAAGTCGAGCCGAACAGGACGCTTTCCTACACCTGGGCAGCTCATGGACTCGAGAGCGTTGTCATCTGGACACTGACGCCGACCAGCACGGGAACGCAGCTGCGCATGGAACAATCGGGCTTCCGGCCAGATCAGCAGCAGGCCTACAACGGCGCGCGGTTCGGCTGGCAGAAGTTCTTTGCGAACCTGGAGCAGGTTCTGGCGCGGGCGGACTGAGGGCAGTCTCGACGGATAAAGGAGCCGACTGCCACAGTGAGACTCTCGCCCGGATCAGGGCACTTATCCGGCAAGCATCCCTCGGGTCCCTTCAATTCCAGCCTTGAGGGCAATATCAGGCGTGCCATCGACATCCATGCGGGAGGCGAAATCGACAGGGAAGCCTTGAAGGCACTCATGTCGCTCGCCGCCAAGCCGCGAACGAAGAAGACAGCATCGAGTTGAGTGAAAAACGGATCTATGACCGACGGCCGGCGTCCGGCTTCGTTGAGGAGGAGCGATCATTGAATTGGAACAAATATATCCGGCAGGTCCATCGTTGGCTTTCCATGGTCTTTACGGTGACAGTCATTGCCAACTTCGTCGCCATGGCATTGGGGACGCCACCCGCCTGGGTGGTTTACTCACCCTTGCCGCCGCTCTTCCTGCTGTTGTTCACAGGCCTCTACCTGTTCGCGCTACCCTATGTCGGCAAGCAGCGCAGCGCATGACGCACCAATTTGAGAATGAAGAGCCACCGCCCGGTGCGCTCAAACCGGACGGATTTTCCCGCCGCATGCCCCTTTAAACTCTACAGATTCTCCACCATATCCTGACCAGGTTTGTTCGCGGCAAATCCCAGATGCGGCGGACAGGGCTCGCCTTTTGAGGGAGCTCAATCTCAGTCATCGGCCTGCGCCTTATATTAGGGCAGGGCGATTTATGGAGGTACAGCATGAATATTGAAAAATACTCCGAGCGGGTGCGGGGTTTCATCCAGTCCGCCCAGACTTATGCTCTGGCGCAGGGGCACCAGCAATTTACACCGGAGCATGTCCTCAAGGTCCTGCTCGACGACGACCAGGGCATGTCCGCTTCGCTGATCGAACGCGCCGGCGGAGATCCCAAGGCCGCCCGGCTTGCAAACGATGCGGTGCTCGCCAAGCTGCCAAAGGTTTCCGGCGGCGGCGGCAACATTTATTTGTCCCAGCCGCTTGCTAAGGTCCTGTCGACGGCGGAGGAGGCAGCGAAGAAAGCCGGCGACAGTTTCGTCACGGTCGAGCGGCTGCTGCAAGCTCTGGCAATCGAAGCCTCGGCTTCGACGTCTGCCACCCTTAGAAACGCCGGCGTGACCGCGCAGGCGCTCAATCAGGTCATCAACGAAATTCGAAAAGGGCGTACGGCCGATTCCGCGAACGCGGAGGAGGGTTTCGATTCCCTGAAGAAATACGCACGTGATCTGACCAGTGAGGCCCGGGAGGGCAAGCTCGATCCGGTTATCGGCCGTGACGACGAAATCCGCCGTACGATCCAGGTTCTTTCCCGGCGCACCAAGAATAACCCCGTGCTGATCGGCGAGCCCGGCGTCGGCAAGACGGCGATCGTCGAGGGCCTCGCCTTGCGCATCGTCAATGGCGACGTGCCGGAATCGCTCAAGGACAAGAAGCTGATGGCGCTCGACATGGGCGCGCTGATTGCCGGCGCGAAATATCGCGGCGAATTCGAAGAGCGGCTGAAGGCCGTGCTCAATGAGGTGCAGTCGGCAAATGGCGAGATCATTCTCTTCATTGACGAAATGCACACGCTGGTCGGAGCCGGCAAGGCCGATGGGGCGATGGATGCCTCCAACCTTCTGAAGCCGGCCCTTGCCCGCGGTGAGCTGCACTGCGTCGGCGCGACCACGCTTGACGAATACCGAAAGCACGTTGAAAAGGATCCGGCGCTTGCCCGCCGCTTCCAGCCTGTGATGGTCGAGGAGCCGACCGTCGAGGACACGATCTCGATCCTGCGCGGCCTCAAGGAAAAATACGAGCAGCATCACAAGGTCCGTATCTCGGATTCCGCGCTGGTGGCTGCGGCGACGCTGTCCAACCGCTACATCACCGACCGCTTCCTGCCGGACAAGGCCATCGACCTTGTCGACGAGGCGGCGGCCCGGCTGCGCATGCAGGTCGATTCCAAGCCCGAGGAGCTCGACGAACTCGACCGCCGCATTATCCAGCTAAAGATCGAACGCGAGGCCCTGAAGAAGGAAACGGATGCCGCGTCTGCCGATCGCCTGACGCGGCTTGAAACCGAGCTGACAGGTCTTGAGGAAGAGGCCGATGCCTTGACGGCCCGCTGGCAGGCGGAAAAGCAGAAGCTCGGTCTTGCCGCCGACCTGAAGAAGCAGCTCGACGAAGCCCGCAACGAACTGGCGATCGCCCAGCGCAAGGGCGAGTTTCAGCGTGCCGGCGAGTTGACCTATGGCGTCATTCCGGAACTGGAAAAGAAGCTGACGGAAGCCGAGCAGCAGGACAGTGATCGCAGCGCCATGGTGCAGGAGGTAGTGACCCCTGACAACATTGCGCATGTCGTCTCCCGCTGGACGGGCATTCCGGTCGACAGGATGCTGGAAGGTGAGCGCGAGAAGCTGCTTCGCATGGAAGACGAGCTCGCCAAATGGGTGATCGGCCAGGGGGATGCGGTCCAGGCCGTGTCACGCGCGGTCAGGCGTTCGCGCGCCGGTCTGCAGGATCCGAACCGGCCGATCGGCTCGTTCATCTTCCTCGGCCCGACCGGTGTCGGCAAAACGGAGCTTACCAAGGCGCTCGCCCGGTTCCTCTTCGACGACGAAACGGCAATGGTGCGCATGGATATGTCGGAATACATGGAGAAGCACTCCGTGGCCCGGCTGATCGGTGCCCCTCCCGGCTATGTCGGTTATGATGAAGGCGGTGCGCTGACCGAAGCTGTTCGCCGCCGGCCGTATCAGGTCGTGTTGTTCGACGAGATCGAGAAGGCGCATCCCGACGTCTTCAACATCCTGCTGCAGGTTCTGGATGATGGCCGCCTGACCGACGGCCAGGGCCGGACGGTCGATTTCCGCAACACGATGATCATCATGACCTCGAACCTCGGCGCCGAGTACCTGACCCAACTCAAGGAAGGGGACGACAGCGACACCGTTCGTGCGCAGGTGATGGAGGTCGTACGCGCTCACTTCCGGCCGGAGTTCCTGAACCGTGTCGACGAAATCATCCTGTTCCATCGCCTGAAGCGCGAGGAAATGGGCGCGATCGTCGATATCCAGTTGAAGCGGCTGATCGCACTCCTTGCCGAGCGCAAGATCACGATCGACCTCGACGAGGATGCCCGAAACTGGCTCGCCAACAAGGGTTATGATCCGGTCTATGGCGCGCGGCCGCTGAAGCGGGTGATCCAGAAGTACGTGCAGGATCCGCTCGCCGAGCAGATCCTCTCCGGCCAGGTGCCCGACGGGTCGACGGTGAAGATCACCAGCGGCACGGACCGCTTGCTGTTCCGTACGCGCAGCTCTGCTGTCAACGAAGCAGCCTGAGAACCGGCGACCAGAGAAGGAAAATGGCGGCTTCGGCCGCCGTTTTTGTCGGAACTATTTGCTGGCGACCTGATCGACCGGCTGATTGTTCAAAAGCGTGTCGATGCGTTTGCGCTCGTCCTCGAACTTCGCCAGCGCATCGCCGTCAAGTGACTTGCCGCCCGGCAGGCGGATGCGGAGCGGATCGACCTTGGTGCCGTTGACGATCAGCTCGTAATGAAGGTGCGGGCCGGTGGATTCGCCTGTCGTGCCGACCCAGCCGATCACCTGGCCCTGGCGCACCTTGGAGCCGGGAACGATGCCCTTGGCGATGGCGCTCTGGTGATTGTAGGAGGATTCGTAGCCGTTGGCGTGACGGACAATGGTCTGGTTGCCGTAGCCGCCGGAGTCCCAGCCCGCCTTTTCGACGGTGCCGTTGCCGGTCGCGATGATCGCCGTGCCGCGCGGGGCGGCCCAGTCGACGCCAGTATGCATGCGGGCAAAGCCCAGGATCGGGTGGCGGCGCATGCCGAAGCCGGATTTGAAGATGCCGTTCGGAACCGGATTGCGAAGCAGAAACTGGCGGATGCTCTTGCCGTCCTGATCGAAATAGTCGACGTTCCCGTCCGGATCCTGAAAGCGGTAGAAGCGCGTCACCGTGTCGCCGAAGCGGGCATTGACGTAGAGCAGCTCGGAATCCGCCGTCGCGCGGCCGCTGGAATCGGCGACCGAAAAAAAGGCCTCCAGGAAATCCGTCGGCCTCAGCTGCGCCTGGAAGTCGACGTTTGCCGCAAGTAGCTTGATGATCAGCGCCGTCATCTCCTTGGTCATGCCATAGGAGAGAGAAGCCCGGTAGATGCCGTCGTAGACGCTCGGCAGGTTCTGGCCAGCCGGTACCGATTGGGAATTGTCGTCGAAAGCGGTCGCGACCGCGTCAAGCGTGGGCGGCTCGCTTGCCTGGACGAAGCGGTTCTTGTCGTCGAGGGCGATCGTGACAAGATGACGGGTGCCGCGATAGACACTGGCGCGGATAAGCCTGGCCTGTTCGCCCTTTTGGATGATGCCGATGCGCAGGACATCGCCCTTGGAGAGTTCTTCGCTGCCGAACAGCGCGGACAGGTTGGCCGCCAGCATCTTTGCCTGCGGTTCAGGATAGCCTGAATCGATCAGCGCCTTGGCAATCGTAACGTCCTGACGGGCCGGAATGATGTCGTCTGCGAATTCCTCGGTCTCCGGCGTGATCGATTCCGGCGCGGAGACCGTCATGTTCTGCTCGAGAACACGCGCCGAAAGGCCGGAGGTCAGATCGATATCGTTGTCCTCGTTCGAGAAGCGTTGAGGATCGACATAGTAAAGCGCGGAGACCTGCGTGGTGCCATCGGTCAGCGCCGAACCGTTCGAGCGGACATTCTCCTCGATTTCGTCCAGGGTCATGCCGGGCAGCGTTTGAAACTCGCTTTTCCCGGTCGGGAAGGCAACGGTCTTGAAGCTGACTTCGGACTCGACATCGGAACCGTAGATCGCGCCGGTGCGCGCTGCCGGGGCAGGCTGTCCCTCGTCGGCGGAAAAGATCGCAAGGGCATCGAAATCCGGATAGTCCTCGGTCGTGACATGATTTGCGGCAAGCCGCATCTTCACATGCGAGAACGGCTGGCGGCGGACGACTTCCTTGTCGCCGTCGTGAACCACGGTCGAGACTTCCATGATTGCCCGGTCAGAGGGCTTGGCGGCGATTGCCGGCGCAATCAGCCTGTCCCCGCGCGTAACACCGGTATCTGCAAGCGCGTCCGTATTGGCGCTGGCATAGGCTTCAGCCGGGATTGCAAGCTGCTGGCGTCCGTCGAGGGCGGCAAAGAGGGCCACACCCATCAGAACGCTGGAGGTGATGCCGGTGAGGAACGTACCCGAAAGCCAGCGCAGCGAGACCTCGCGCCTGTCTGGCGCCCGTCTGCCATCGGCGAGAAGCGGCGGCTCGTTGCCCAACGAGCGTATCATCATCCTCTCCGTCATCATGGCAGTTTTGTCCGCGTCCTTTCATGGTTCATCGGCGCCGTCTCGGCTGGGCCGAAAGATGTGCATACTCCGGGCATGGAAGTCAAATCGCGCCACGCGCGCAATCTATGCGCCTATCCCTGCCTGAATCGTGCGCGCATAAACCGCGCGCCCTTGAGACCATCCGATTGTGATCTTGTGAGGGCGGAATAGTGGCGGAGACGATTTTAAGCCGTTTTGCAGCAGCACATTGCTTGCGGGTGCGGGGAATCGGACCGTATGATAGGACCTCCAGTTATCCAAGCAGGATTATCATTCAAAATCAATGCGTTGTAAGAAAGTTCACTTTTTTCCAAAAAGCACTGTTGACTATGTCTGAGGGAAGGACTTATAAGCCGCGTCACTGAACGAGGGCGGCGGCGCTGCTGGCGACGAAGTTT
>NZ_JBNDHS010000133.1:0-13876 GCF_056755095.1 Rhizobium sp. SVR5-9E
ACGCTAAGACCTCAGCCTCTCCCACAATGGTCAAATGCGTACGCGCTCTCGACAAAGCTACGTAGGCCAGCTCACGCTCATCCGATATCTCGCGGCCGGCCATGATGACAGCAGCCTGGCATTCAAGTCCTTTGAAATCTCGGATGTGCGTGACCGTCAAAGCTTCGAACGAAGCCAAGCGCTTTTGCAAGAGTACGACAAGATGATCGCTAGGTGCGAGCACACAAATGTCGGCGGGCGCTACTTCTCCGTCGCGGGTCAGCTGACGGATGACCTCAAATACCTGCTCAACGCCCGAATTTCCCGCGCAGGTAACCCATTCGACGGGGAAGCCCTCCGGGCCGTCGGCGGTGATCTTGTTGCCACGGTAAAAGCGCGTCGCCGTCGCGTGAATAGTTTGGGTGTTGCGCAGATTGCGGGACAGCCTGATCGGGACGACGTTAAACGAGGCAAGTTCGCCCGTAAGATCTCCGTACACGCTCTGATTGGTGTCATAGAACGCGTGTATTCTGGACGTCTTCGTGTCCACGAGAATGTCTTCAAGGGCAATCCACCACTGCGTTCTGAAGTCCTGGGCTTCGTCGACAACAATAGCATCAAGCCTGAGGGTCCGATCCTTCAATACAGCTTTTGCCAGAAGGTCAGGTCCGGTTTCCAGCATGTCCGTCGAAGTCAGGTCGATGTTCAACCCTGAAACAGACGCGTAGTGATGACACAGGCCAGGAAATGTCATGACGAGCACTCCCGATGACTCCATTCGCTGGCGCAGGTGAAAAGCCAGTTTATCACCGAGACAAAGTAGTGCTGTTTTATTGCCTGCTGTGGCGAGCCGAAAAGCGTCTTCGCACGCCACGATCGTTTTGCCGGTACCTGCTCCGCCGCCCGCTGCGACCCGTGAAAGGTGAGACACGGCATCAAGCACATAGAATTGCTGAGGGGTGAGTGTAGCAATCGCGCGGTCATCTTCAGCAAGATAGCTCGCTAAGGGGACGCGCAGCGTAAAAGGAAGGCACAGCAGGTCGTCAAAAGCCTTTCTGCCCGCCTCTCCCATTGAATCGCCGTTGCCGCCTGAAAGCCGCCCGCGAACCCAATCACCAAGTTTTGCAAGTTCAAGCCTGCAGCAGAAAATCTCTGTCGGCATGTCAGCACCGAGAGCAGCTGGCGGACTTGAAACATGAGGAAAGATTACCCCGTGTCTCGCGCGTATGAACTTCCCCTTCGGCCACGTATCGAGACGCCGGACCTTTTCGATCAGCGTATGCTGTGCAGAAACCGCCTGCTGCACAGGGTTTTTGATTTTGTGAAGAACATTCTGGCGATCGCGACTGAACCACTGTTCGGTCGCCGGATCTCTCGATATCTCTCCTCCTTTGACCTCTATCGTCAGCATACCTCTGTCTGGATGCACAACAACGAAGTCGGCCTCGCCATCAAGCTCGGCACCCGATGGTGTCATCTTGAGATAGGGTCTGCTGTAGTACACGGTCCATTGAGGGCCCAGTTGTTCCTTGAGCAGGTCGTATACGCGTACCTCGGATGACCGGAGAGGATCCTCCCTGATCAGACGGGGCAGGGGCGTCGGCCACATGCGCGCACCGGTCATGCGCCCCCCGTAAGCATGTGTCGAAAGAATCCCACCTCTGCAGCGGTAGGGGTTCCAACAAGGGTCGCACGGTCCAGGAAGCGGTTGAATTCCTCACAGGACGTCTCAGGCGAGAGAACACAGGAGTGACAAGCTGCCAGGGACAACCCGTCTTCGGGAACCAGCATATCTTCGATGCAGAGCGGATCAGACGAGCACCAAGCCTGAGACTGGACAGCCGCCACAATCGTACGAACGATCCGTTCGGGATCTCCCTGCCTTTGCAGTCCTCCGAGAGTACCATCGTCGTCGGTCGTTGCGGTGTAGATGAGAATGCCTCGCATATCCCCTTCAGAGACATACAGGCGCTCCCGTAATGCTGTAGACGAGTAGCCGCAGTCGAGCGTGAGCTGTCTCATCAGTGCGTGAGCAAAAGTATGGACGAGGAGGAAGCGGGCCGAGATTGACCGTGGCGGTTCCGACCCAGCCCCGTGACGTTCACGCCACTCGTCCTTCAGGCGCTGATCAATCCGCGCCGCGCGGACTTTGACCTCGGGGCGGTTTTCCCATTCCTCGAGCGCCTGACGATCGATTTCCAGGAAAATGCCCTCGCCTCGAACCTCGATGGCCGGCAACCAACCCGGGTTCGACAAAAATATCTTTGCTTTCTCGGTCGCTCCTTCACCCAAGGGGTGGATCCGGGTGAACCCGGTCATTGCTCTTACTTCCCGTAACCGGCTCACTTTCACAAGACGCGAAAACCACGGGCGCAGGCCGTCCGGAACCTTCTGAGGGCGGATCTCGAATTCGCGATCAAGACCCTGGACGTAGGTACCTCCGGTGAACTGACGGTACTCCTCACCACGAAGGTTGCCGACTTCGATACCTTCCTCCTGCTTCACCCGCCGCTCGATCTCGGCCGCAAGCTCATCGGGTGACATATCAAGTTCACTCAATACGGACGCAAGAACAGTCGTCGCAAGGCTGGCTATAAATGTCGATCGTCCTTCGACAACGTTGACAATCGGCTCCCAATACACACCGAGCGCCTCTTGCAGGCGGTCCGACCAGGGGGGAATGCTGAGCGCAGACTCGATGACAGGAAAATAAAGATTTGAAGCACCGCGTTGGGTAGCCCGAGGGTGATGCGAGCAATCTTGATGACCGCCGGCAAGCCAGGGGCGACGACCGGAACATGTCGAAAACTTCTTCCAGGTCTCCTTGGAAAATATGCCGTCCATAGACTTCGCGGAGCCACATTCACTGCAGCTGAGAATCAGACCGGCGAGGCCCGCCTGCCGTGATTCAAGTTTCAGAAAACGCTTGTTTCTGCAGCCTTCACGGTGTCCTACCCACCAGTGCCAGGGAAATTCATCAAGATGACCGGATTCGCAGGCCAGCACGAAACGGACAGGTACGACATAGACCTTTCTCCGACCGGGTGCGGCGCTCGTACATTTCTGGCAGTGCAGCCCTGCTTTACCAGGCTCGTCGCCCCACTCCTCGCTTTTCGCAATGCGGTCACATTTCGGGCACTGCACCCACTGCGGAAATCTGACCGCCGGCAATGCACGCTCCGCGTCTTTTTCGCGTGCAGGGTCGCGTATGGGAGGAAGCCTGAACCCTTTAACACCAAGTTTTTTCTGGAGCCGCTCCTCGCGGATTGCCTGTTCGTTGAGCATCCCGGCTGGCGGAAAGCTTTCATCCCATTGTTCCAGGCCTGCCGCGACTGCAGAAATTGTGGCCTCACCGGCTCTGAAGTCGATAATTGCTCCGGGCCCGAATATAGCGACTGCCGCACTTCGACGGATTTCTCCCAGATCATTGCGCGCCATCTGTCTTCCTTCGCAACCCTTCAGTAAGTCTGAAATTTGTCGAGGGCTCTACGCCTCGCATAGAGTTTGGGGTGGGCCATGCCTGCCCGACGACCCTGCCCGCGGCTCGCTTTGCGGCGGCCGCTTCCGCCGACTGCAACAGCGGATCCTTCCTGAATCGATCCCAGTAGACTTGAGGAGCTCGTCGGCGCCATCTGTTAAGGCGGTCGCGAAGCTCGGACTCAACATCAGTCTCAAGAGGGTCAACATTCTTTGCGCGTTCGCTGACCTTCAGGATCAGGTCTTCCGCACTTTCAATTGCTGAATCTGTCAGTACCGGCACGTCGAGCATGCCCGCAACCAGATGCCGGATGATGGCAACGAGGACGGCGTGCAAGGCACGGTCGCGCGCCCTGGAGGCGAACGGCGTCACGCTGGTCGCCTCAACCTCGCGGTAAAGTGTCGAATGCCATGTTCGGAACGTCTCATAATGGGAGCGGTCCCGGGGCTTTGCGTTATTCAATATCGGAACAACCAGTCCCGCAACCGTCCCTCGGCCGACACGGCTTGTGGCCTGAATGTATTCAGCCATCGTCTTCGGCTGACCGTTTACCAGCATAAGACCCAGGCGGGATATATCCACGCCGACACTGACCATATTTGTCGCAAGCAGGACATCGACGGCTTCCGGATGACCGGCTTTGCGCTCGAGTTGCTCAAGCATGCCCGTTATTTCTTTCTGCGTCCGGCGTGATGTGAGCTCCTCAACAAAATGCAGCGTTCTTTTCTGTTCCCCACGGGCTTGAGCAAAGAGCTGGATGCTGTCGTGGACGTCGTCCTGCATCAGTACGAGGGCGCCGCCCAATTCGCGAAGCGAGTTGAAATACGCGACCAGCGACCAGTAGTGATCCCGCTCGTCGGGATTCAGGCTCGCCGACGCGCTCTGCAGCAGCGACGCGGCAACCGCCTGAAGTGTGAATTTGGCAGAACGACCTGCTGTTGTTATGCCGATAAACCGTCGTCCTGGCAGGTTCTTGTCGACAACGGTGAACCCTGAATCATCGGCCGACAGACCCGGAGGCGGAAATTGACATGTCTTCCGATCGAAGAGAGCAAGCACCTGCTCCGGTGCGCGACGGATTGTAGCCGTGGAGCCTATTATTTTCGGACGGGTACCGTCTGCCGACAGAATAAGATCCAGAGCGGTCTCGTATAAACCGGTTAACGTTCCAAGGGGGCCTGAAATGAGATGAAGCTCATCCTGCAGGATCAACTGCGGCTGAGCTCCGGTGCCTACGCCGAACAGAACCGCTGTCGCCGCCTTACGGACAATCTGCGCAAATTTGTCGACGGTTCCGACCACCAGGGTGGGGCGGGCCGCGTAAACATCCTCGTCGACTGTCCACACCGGCAGCGGGAGGTCGCCGGCAAGAGCGCAGTCGACGCTGCGGCAGAAAATCTGCACTGCATCTGTAGGCAGGGGCTGATGATAGCGCAGGGGCTTCCTGCAGCACGGGCATGCCAGTAATTGTTCCGGTGTCGACTTGGAATCGTCTGTCTTACTGTTGAAGGCGCTCTTACGGGTGTTGGGTGTCGACTTATCGCCGACCCAAAGGCCGATGGAAAACGGTTCATTGCCCAGGCCCGTCGCGTTCTCTGGACCGCTGCGCCCGCGTCGGATGGCTTCGCACGCGCAGATCATCGCAGAGGCGCGTATGAACTGCTGTGTGGTGAGCAGACGGAGTGTGTAGCGCATGATCGTGGCTACACCTGATCCTTCATCTGCGTTCTCGCGGCTCAGCCGACGGTGAAAAGCGACGAAAGCGACGAGACCGAGATAGGCCTCAGTCTTTCCACCACCGGTCGGAAACCAGAGAAGGTCCATGGTGTCGCGATCGGCGTGTTCCGAGATTGCGGCGCTTTCGAGCGTCAGCAGAATAAAGCCAAGCTGAAACGGGCGCCAGATCAACGGTCCAAGACCTGCCCACTGACGTTGCGTCGTCATAGCAAGATTGGCGAGCTGAAAGGAGCGCGCGCATGCAGGATCGTTCTCCAGCCGGCTGACACCCCTGCTCATGCGACCGAGGATCTTCTCGGCTTCCGCCAGATGTCGTGTTGCCGCATCTGCGGGCTTGCCGACAAGATCGGCCATCTGACCGTGCTGAATGCGGATCCACTTCTCGTAGGCATCGCAAAGTTGCCGGAGGCCTGCAACCATATCAGTACTCGCGCACTCTGCGAGCCAGCCTGCCGAGAGAGGCTGGAAGATACCACTGTTCAGGTCTGCGAAGACCGCATGGCCGTCCGGCGATACAGCGGGGACCACGGTTTCCGGTATCCATTCCGTCCTTACCAGCGCTGCCACTTCGCCACCTGCTGCGTCTACCCAGTCTGCTGAGCAGGTGTGTCCGGCGGCATATTCGCGGGCGTTGCGGTACAGCAACGCCGAAGACCAGTCTTCATCATCGACCGGACTGCGGCGGCTGGGCCGTGCAATCAGCCGGCAGTGCTCACCAGCCTCAATGGTCATTGAAACCTGGAATATTGTCGCCTGCTCCAACGCGACCCGGCCGGGTTCATCGGGAACTGAATCGTTGACAAGCGTGATTGTAGAGAGAAGTCCGTCTTCGAACGGTACCGTCCTGGCGTTTAGTCGCAGGCCGGGAAACCCGTGACTTTCAAGAGAAAGATCAGCGACGGTCTCGGCAAGATCGACCGTAATCGGGCCGACCGAATTCTGCTGCCGCGTCCAATGCCCTCTGTTCCCGGTGTCAGAAGGAAGATATGTTCCGAATTCGATCTGCACGACGGCGGTCGCGCGGTGCTCCCCGTTGACCGCTACCGCGAACGATACTCCGGCAGTCGACGGGCGTCGCATGCCCACCGACTGCGCCTGCGCCAGCTCCGGTACCTCGCCTCCGTCATCGTCGCCTCCGGCGACGGCTACCGATAGCCGCTCGTCTTCGTCAGGCGAAACAGCTGTATTTTTCGGCCAGAGTATTCCCGTCAGATAGACATCGGACGGTCGCGCCGACAGAGTTTCCGCAGGTGTGCGCGGCCCCACAAGGTCCTCGCGCAGGCGTCGGATCAGGATGTCCATTGGAATCAGAACCGTCATCGGCGTTCTCTCAACTTTGACCATCCGAATCCTACCAGCATCGGCGCAAGCACGAACCCGCTTGATCGCCACGGCTCATTCAGACGATCAAGGGCAGGATCGTCAGGCCGGACTGCGAGCGTTCGCACTCCGATCGAGCGAAGACCACTGATATAGCCGGGCTGTGGCCATCGTTTAGTCGACTTTGCGATCGCCCGGAGATCGAGCCGTATTTTGTCAGTCAAAACTGCGATGCGCTGTTTGTCCGGCATAACGAGTTCCATGTTCCAGTCCAGGTCGGCTTTCACAGCCGCAGAGAGGCCCTGAACGGTTCCATTGGACGCGATCAAAGTTTGTGCCCTAAGAGCGGCTTCTTTCGAGAACGCGGCCGTGCCGACAAGGCCCTCGGCATCAAGATCTCCGGCTCTTCCGAGTTCGATGAGGAGCTTATCTTTCGGTAGGCGCTTCCAAACCCTGCCGTCGATCTTGCCGGACTGCGGACCCGGCGCATTTCCGACGGAGAGCTGAAAACGCGCCCGAGTTGCACCGACGTAAACGACTCTGACTTCCTCCTCGTTATCGCCACCGCTTTCGATGGGCGGCAGATAGAGGAATACATTATCGCCTTCGCGCCCCTTGCTGGCGTGGATGGTACCAACAACCGGACCCTCGTCGCCATAATCAGGCGATGTGAAAATCACGGGCGGCGCGAACCGGGCGAGAAGTTCTCGCATTCGATGCATGTCGACAATCTGTCCGGTCACGCCGGCGGCTTCAACCAGCAATCGCCATGCCTGATCCGCTGTGAACGGGGCAGCGTTGCTGCCGATCCGTGTCTGCCAAAGCTCCATGAAGCGATCCTGAGAGACGCGGCGCTCGATATGGTCCCAGAACGTTTCTGCCAGCCAGGGATATACACGCGCCGGAAGACCCGACATGCGCAGCCGATGCGCCACGCCAACGTTTTCGCCCGATATACTGAGCGCGTCACAACGCTGTCTTACGAGAACAAGCGAGTTTGCAGGAACCGTGGTCAGATCAAGATCTCGGAATTGGCCGAGCTCGTTCCCTGCAAGTCTCCGGATTTCATTTCGTACGAGCTCGCCCTTCATCGCAGACGACAGACGTTCATCGAGAACCTGTTGCCGGACAGCGGTGAATATCTTGAGAAGGGACGGATCAGTTGTGCGATGAACACGACGGAGTTTGCGGAGTTCGAATGAGCGGCGCTGCAGCTCGTCAACAAGAATATTGGTGTCCTCCGACTCTGAGCTATCCTCGGTGAATCCGTAGATTGCCTGTGCCCGATCGCAGAAGACTGTTATCCCGCATTCGTCGCTAAGGTGATCGATCAAGGCAAGGACTAATTGGGCCCGATCGCCGATGATATCCTGAGCTTCGTCGACAACAAGATGCCTGATGCGCCCGACATATTCCTGAACATCACGGTCGCTTTGAATGTACTGAAGCGTTGTCCGTATGTTGTCGTTGTGGGCTCCGGTGAGCTTTGCATCATCAGAAAAGCCGGCCTGGATTGCCCATGCCTGGGAATCGAGTGTTGCAATCTTTACAGCTGAAGCGTCAGCAGGATCCTCAAGATACGAGACCAGCCGTGCTCTTATCTCCTGAACTGCGGTGCGAGTGAAACTTACAAGCCAGATACGACCGGCCGGAACCCCCTCATTTATCAGTGCAGCAACGCGGGAGCATGCGACATAGGTTTTGCCCGTGCCGGGCCCTGCATCCACCAGGAGTCTGTCTGAAGCAGGAGCCGTGATCACGTCACCTTGAAGATCCTCGTCCTCAACGGACGAAGAAATCTCATCGTCTGAGTCTTCCGGCGGATCAAATCCTGGCTCGTCGCTGATCGGTCCGGCGTCCAGATCCACCACGCCGTCCCTAACTGACCAGAACTTTTTTTTGAAGCGGATTACCGGGCCTTTTTCGGTTTCACGAAGGGGCCTGATGACCTTCGCTATCTCTCGTCCTGACCGCAGAATACTGACTTCAATATTGCCGGCAAACACCGACTGCATGCGCCCACCCTCCCGGCGCGACACGTCCGGTTGCCCAAATCTTCACGGGCGATGCTAGCAAAGACGCGATGCCGTTGCAATTATATCGTGTATCGTCATCAAGAGCTTCGGATCCATGATTTTCTGAACCAAGCAATGCAACTCCTGGATAATCGCGCTTGGAGTCGCATAGCGTTTCCCGGAAAAAGGGGATGTCAGCGGCATGAAGCCAAGTCTATGTTTAGCTCGATGACGGCAAAGTCGATTTCAAGAAGACCTGATTGCATCAATCTGCTTGCTTTTGTTCCGTAAAAAAGTCTCGCAGCAGGCCAGAACCTCATCCGGTGGCCGTCGTTTCACGCCTTTCAGCGAGCATTCCCAAATTGTTAGAACTCTCCATCCCGCCTCTGACAGGGCTTGATTCGTCCGCCTATCGCGTAGACGGTTCGCGGCAATTTTCTCCGCCCAGAATTCTTGACGCGAAGTTGGCGTCTTGAACAGGTGACAGTCGTGTCCGTGCCAGAAGCATCCATTAACTTGAATGACGGCTCCGTATTTTGGAAAAACAATATCCGGGTGGCCGGGAAGACCGGTCACGTTCACCCTGAAGCGGTAGCCTCGCGCGTGCAGCCCTTTGCGCAGCAGCAATTCCGGCTTTGTGTCCCGGCCACGGATTCGGCTCATGTTAAGCCGGCGTTGCTCCTTAGTCAGAACATCCATTATGCAGGTTCCTCTGACGTGGCATCGGCGATAATCTGTCGAAGAGCTGAGGCCAGATCTGACATAGCCATGCCCGGCTTCAAAGTCATTGCTCCGAATCGGAAACCGGCACGGTATTGCGGATGAAACAGCCGCCCGGGCATAGCAGTGGAGCGGTAAGTGCTTCCGATAGCCGGCATGTCAGGGGTGAGAAGATAGGCGGCGCTGACAATTCCTTTCACGTTCCCTGCTTCAGCCTCCTGAACCAACGCATCACGATAGGTGTGGATTGAGGTCAACGCATCATTAAGCCCGTCAGCGACCCGGTATTTGGCATCGAGAACGATCATCCTTCCCCGCTCGCCGCCGGCCGCCGCGTTTTGAGCGGCGACAATGTCCGGCGTCATCGTGCGGCTATAAGATCCGCGCCGATCCGGCTCAAGCCAGAATTCGCGATATTGTTTCTGGAAGCAGAGCTGCCAGCTATCGCCGATAGAGACGGTGACCGCGCCGGCTGCAAGAGTGAGTCCTCCCGACGCATCGGTGATAAAGAGATCCTGAACTGCGACGCTCTCGTCCCCGAATTCCAGCGTCGCGGCTCGCACGAGCCGCAAGAAACACCAAAGTTCGTACAGCTCGAAGGTTCGCGCCAGCGGCAGGTTCAGGAAGTCACCGAAGACTGCCGCAATGCCAAGATTCATGTCCTGCCAGAGCCGATAAAAGCGGCGATAAGACGGATCGTTCCGAAACAGAGCCGAAAGCGTCAGACGCGGAGGAGCGTCTCCGGCCTCAACGAACGGTGCAGACGTCCCGAGCTGGCTAAGCCGTCTTGCAAGACGCCAGCAGCGCCTCGCCCAGGCGCTCGCTTCCCTGCCGACCTCGGCGCCGCGCTCGCGGCTACCTTTGTCCAGTTGCTCGGCCGCCACCGTTAGCCATGCCGTCCAGGCGCGGAGACAGGCGGCCATCTGCCGATGCTCCGGGAGATCAAGAGAACTCTGGCGCTGACGGATACGAATCTGACGTGGAAGAAAACCTTTCAGCGCGGCGGGCAGGCGCGTCGTATTCGTCGTCTCTCTCAGAACCGGTCCGGATTGGAAGGATCGCAGGATTTCGGGGCCAGTTGCCCGCGTGGCCTGGTAGTGGGCGACATCCCGTTCCTGAGCCTTCAGAATGCGTCTCGGACTGCGTGCTATCGCAGCGACGACTATCTCCAGTTCCTCGATGCGCGAGCGAAGGAATTCCAACCTCGCTATCGCCGGTGGACGGGCGCCGTTCCCCCTAGCGATCCCCTTTCTGAAACTGCTCAGTGAAAAAAGGGCAAACGTATCGTCGAGGATTTCGCGAACCATCGCATCGAAGTCGTCTCGCGTCAGCTTGCGCAGATCAGGATCGGTGGTGATTTCGAAGCGGCGAGGCGAGCGGCCTGAAAGACGAAGCTCAGCTTCCACCAGCCCGGCCTGGAATCCGGGCGGCCATCGCCAGCGCGCGGCATCGGGTGCCGGGGCGCGCAAAGCCTCCAGCCTTACGTCGTCGATCAGGAGATCCGCTGTGTCCGCGTCGTCAGCTCCGGTGAGTTCGAAGAGGTAGGAGCCGGTTTCATGGATCGATCCCGCCGGTATGACCTCGGGATCCGGCCAGACGCGCCATTGAGCGCCGGTTTTCTCGTCTCTGATCAGCAGCGCTGCCATCTGGCTACCTGTTTGCCTGGAAGGCCCCGAACTCGTCCAGATCTGAAAGAAGCTTCGTCAGGAAGTTCTGAGAGCGCGGAAGTCCTGCCAAGGCTTTTGTGAGCCCCGCCAACATCGGGCGCTGGCGCTCGCCTCCGCGCAGCTTTACCAGAACCTTCTGGACCATCAGATCGTCGATAACCGAATTTGGAGCCGGGCTAAGGTGCTGCTCTGCGAAGGTATGGTAGCGGACAACCTCCTCGGCAACGCGATAGCCGAACCCCAATCCGTGCGCGGCAAGGATTGTCCTCGCCTGGCTAAGCACTCCCTCGCAGGCCGCTCGCGCATCGGTCAGAGAGGGTTCGCGTTTCACAAGGGCATCAAGAAAGCCCGGGAGATCAACGCTGGACATGTCGATGACGATGGCTCGGTCCAGTACCTTGTCACTTACCGGATTGGTCGTCTCATCGACGTTGATTGTGCCGGTGATGTAAAGGTTTGACGGGAGCTCGAGCGCTGCAGGAACCGGCGTACCATTTGAGCCTTCGAGTGGCACGCCGCTGGAATGAAGGCGTATTTTTTCGCCACTTTCCACTGCGGAAAGAACATCTGAAAGATAATACTCAACGCGGGCAAGATTCATTTCGTCAAGGACGACGAATACCGGCGAATCCCGATGCGCAGTCGCCAGCAGAACTGCCTCAAGGAACGGGGGGATCATATATCGGTTCGAAAGCACGTCGTAATAGCCCGTCAGCCCCGTCGGATCCGTCCACTCCGGCCTCACCGGGCATATGAACAGGAACGGATCCCGGCTGTCCTTGCCAGATAGTCCGTGGACGGCATGGGCGTATTGGATCGCCATGCGGGTTTTCCCTGTCCCTGACAACCCGGACAGGATGACAAAATGCTTAGAGGACAGGAAATTCATGGCGCCGTGGAAGCGCGAGATTTCCCCGTCGGTGTAATGGCCGCCCGCTGCGGCGATCGCATCCTCGATCTCCTTGAGAGACAGACTTGCCGGCATGCGCTGCATGTCGGCGCTGACGGCGTCCATGTCAGCCCACACACGTAACTCGTGGATTTTCTCGCGTCCGATCAGGTTGCCCAGATACCCGATCAACTCCCGAGCCATCAGGCCCCGGCTGGCAGATGCTGCTGGCGGCCATATCGCAAAAACGATCCGATCAATTGCCACAGGCTTGCTGATCGTTGAGAGATCAGCGGGCATCGTATCCCAATACCCTTTGTTGCGCAGATAAAGACGCCCGTCGCTGGCAATGTAGCCTTTCACATTCTTGTTGTTGTCAGTGTAATCCAGGGTGTCAGGGGCTGCGGCGGCCGCGGACTCCTCATTTACGACGCTTTCCTCGACAGTTTCGTCCTCATCGGCGATGCTCTTCTGTCCCGAGTTCCTCGGCTTCGAGCTGCCAGAGGCGCGCATCTCGTCAAGCCGAGCTTCGAGTACGGGAAGATCGTTTTTTACGAAGATCGTGAAATAGATCTCGTCTTCCGGTGGGAAGCGAAGCAGGCAATGGACTGCTACCTGGTCATATGCGGCGCTGTAGGATGCGAGATTGACGTTAAAGGCAAACAGCGCCCCGCCGACAATCTTGGCGCTGTTTGAAACACCGAAGGCATCGGCTACGCGTGTGCCTTTCGTCATGCCTGGAAAGGCCTGGACTGCGTCCTTATACTGCTGCTGCCGCTCTCGGATATCCATCAAGGCTCTCTTTCTGGCTCGGACACAACGTCTCCATGATCCGCGCAGCAAGTGCTCTTGCCATCAGGGGAGGTACGGCATTTCCAATCTGCTTGAAACTCGGGTTCATGGTCCCGCTAAAGACAAACCCGTCCGGGAACGATTGCAATCTTGCGGCTTCACGCACCGAGATCGTACGTGCCTGTTGGCTGTCATAATGAATATGGCTGTAGCTGTCCTTACCAAGATGCGCCATGAGCGTTCTTGCCGGCTGATCGCTCCACATCTTCCGCCACTTGTTCGGAAATTTCGAGGCGTCATATGGTGGGACGATCGCATCCCTCAGGCTCTCATATTGGGCAGATCCCTCGACAATTTGTTTCCCGGCCTTTTTGAGTTCAGCCAGTTTTTCATCGAACATGTTCATCGCATGCTGCCATGCCTGAGGATATTGGTCGCCAGGGTTAAGACGAGCAAACAGAGGGTAGTCTCTGGGCAGGTAGCGGATGACGTGGTCGCGCAGCCCGTCTTGCGGCGCTTCAAAGCCTGGCCAAGACCTCATCAGCTTCGCGTATGCCGAAATCTTCTGCCGCCGGTCGTAAGGGATTGTCTCATCCATGCGGCGCGCGCCACGCCGCAGTTCTCCTGAGGCGAGTTTGCTGCGGGCATCGATGCGTGGAAGATCTCCGATCGCTTGTTCGACGGTGACTGCGGCGGGCAGAGAGGGGACTGCAGAGGGGGGTTCGAGATAGTCATGCGCTGACGAAAGGTGGCCGTTAAGCACCTTGAGCGCAACTGCTCGAGATCCCTCATAGCCCGGAGGAAGGACCAGCCAGTTTGTCGGGTCAGGAAATGATATCTTCTCGGAGACTTCGCGACGGTAGGCAATGAGGAACATACGTTCGCGCATCTGCGGTACGCCATAGAACGCCGCGTTCAGCAGTGTGTAGCCGCAGACGTATCCTTTGTCCTCGAGAACCTCGCAGATCTCCTCGGCGATGTTCTGACCCCCATGGTTCAGCACATCCGGAACGTTTTCCACCACGACGACCAGCGGTTTGAATGCATCGACGTAACGCAGATATTCCTGATACAGACGCGCGCGCGGGTCGTGACGAAAAGCCTGCGGGTGAGCATCAATCTCACGAAGCTTCGGGCGGCCGACACGCGCGAAGGCCTGACATGGCGGGCCGCCAACGAGAATGTCGAACGCATCCTGGACCGGTCCCAGACCGAGCTCTGCAACAAGATCTTCAGGGTGTGTATTGATGATGTCGCGCGCCTTGCTGTGACGTGCGTC
>NZ_JBNDHS010000134.1:0-13264 GCF_056755095.1 Rhizobium sp. SVR5-9E
GGGCCGTATAACGGTATTGGAGGTTGTCGCAATGACCTCGTTGAGCCTGCTCGTGAAAGCCGGTGACAAATATGCAGCCCAACAGGCGCTGTCGGCCATTCGCCGTGCGATGCGGTTGAAATGCAAAGACATCAAGCTCTCATCCTCGGATTCCGATTCTGCGATTGCCTATGCGCAGGAGCTTTTCGAGGCAACATTCCAGAACATGGACCGGGACGCAGCGGCGAAAACCATTGCCCCTTCAAACAAGCGCCGAGCATCGCGCCGTTCCATACCCGAGTTTCAGAGCTAGGAGGACCATCAATGGGCGTGAGAGAAATGACGGAGCGCGAAAGCCGGGAACTTCTTGCGCACGGAAATGTTGGGCATCTTGCCTGTGTCCACGACAACCGACCTTACGTCGTGCCCGTCCACTATGCGTTCGATGCGGAAAAGCTCTATGTCTTTTCCCTGGCGGGGCAAAAGGTAGATTGGATGCGTAGCAATCCGAACGCATGCCTTCAGGTGGAGGAAAGCGGCGAACATCACCGTTGGAAGAGCGTCGTCGTTCAAGGCACCTACCAGGAACTGCCGGACACTGCGGAGCGGCACAACGAACGTCTTTACGCCTGGTCTCTATTGCAAAAGCGCTCATTGTGGTGGGAGCCCGGCTCCTCCAAGCCGGGCACCGGCTCGGAGGATAAGGAGGCTCCGATCTTCTTCAGCATCTCGATTGCTCAGATATCTGGCAGGGAACTCGTTGCGTCTTGAAGGGCGCGAACTCCCTGAAGTCGCGACAACTTTGTACGTCCGGAGGAGATCATGTCTGCAGAGATAGTGCGCGAAATATCTGCGCAGGAAATTTCGCTTGGTGCCAACCGATACCTGGGAAAGCCGTTCGAGCTACTGACGGAGCGGGAGCAAGCGGTTTTCCGCCGACTGGTTTCACGAAGGGCAATTACCCGCGATGCAAATCAGTCATTTGACGAGAAGCTTACCTCGGCTCAACGATTGGCAGACAAGGTCGCGGAATTCGGCGGTTCTTGGACATTTATCATAATCTTCGCCGTTTCGCTCGCCATCTGGGTGGCCGTCAATTTGATCGCAGCCTCGCACGCTTTTGATCCCTATCCGTTTATATTTCTGAACCTGATCCTCTCGATGCTGGCGGCCGTTCAAGCGCCTGTCATCATGATGAGCCAGAACCGGCACGCTGCAAAGGACCGTGTCGACGCATCCCATGATTACGAGGTTAATCTGAAAGCGGAAATCGAGATCATGGCTCTCCATGACAAGCTTGACGAGTTGCGGAACACGGACGTCAAAGCCCTGGTCGCACAGCAACAAGAGCAGATCGACATGCTGACCCGGCTAGTGGTCGCCTCGACGAAATAACGCCTGACCGCAAAGGGGGGCTATAGCTGGGCACATTGACATGCTAAAAGCCTCTCTTCGCATCAAGACTTGGAAACGTCCGGCTGCCCCAAGTTCATGGTCCACCCCCGCGCGTAATTGTGCGCGGCACCTTCGCCGCGTGCTGAGAGAGCAGTTTCGGCACCTGCAAAGGGCCATGGAACGGCTGGCCGAGAGCGACGACACCTGCAAGCTGCTGATGACGGCACCCGGCGTCGGGCCGATGGCCCCCCTGAGTTTTCGGGCCGGCGTCGACGAACTGGTGCGGTTCCGCCGGTCGCGCTCCGTTCCTACCCACTTCGGATTGACGCCTCGCGCTATCAATCCGGTGAGATCGATCGGGATCGGGGCATTTCGAAATGCGGTGATGCCGCGATACGATGGGCGCCGGTCGAAGCCGCCGGGATCCTGCTGCGAAACTCGAAGCGGAACTCGCCGTTGAAGGCGTGGGGCCTCACCATCGCTCGTCGGCGAGGCATTGCGAAGGCTACCGTGGCGGTGGCTCGACGCCTGGCAATCATTCTGCATCGGATGTGGGTCGACAACACACCCTATCGCTGGGAGGCCAGGGCCGCCTGATAGATTGAGTTAAGGGTTCCGCTTCGCCGCGGATAGAAGTCCCGTTCAGGGACGAGTGGGTAGGCAATCTCGAGGCGGGGCTGGACGTCAGCTTAGAGCTAACAGTTTCGGAAAAAAGATTGAGATGCCTCTCCATCCGACCCGATCATGAAGCGGTCACGCGCCGACCTCGAAGAGAAGCCAGAGCCCTGGCGGGCGCTCATTACTATCCGGCGTGCCAGAGCCGTCACTCTTAAACTATTACAATGACCGTAACTGCGCCGCGGCGACGCGGAGCATAACCTTTTGCTTGACAGACCCAGCCCCAAAAGAGAAGCCCCGTCAGAGCGGGGAAGTTTGGCGTTTACAAGGTGGAATCGCAGGCCTTTCCGTATGAGGGTAACGGAAGGAATCCACGAAGATTACCGCACGATTTCACTTGGTTAAACGATCGAAGCTCCACTATGTTCCGGTGAAGCGACGGGGAGAGCCCCTGTTCTCGCTGCGCCGGGCATGGGAGCTCATCCGCGCGCTCAGCCCGTGTCATTTCCGCGCTTTACGGTTTGTTTTAGTTCTTTTCGGCTAAGGAGAACGTCGGTCTCTCCCGGCTTCCTATCGGGATGGCTGAACTTCATCCCTTCCTCTGCTGGCATATCTAGCGCCTGTCCCACATTCATGATCCCGACCGGCACGCGCTTACCGCCGACCTTCACCGTTGCTTCAACGATCTTCTTCCCTTTTTCCCTCATATCGCACTCCTTGCATGGCAAACGCCACGGGCGTCCGATCGTTCCGAGGATCAAAATGAATAGTCGCCGACGCCCGCTATCAGCTTCTGGCGGACGATGTGCAACAAAGGCCCGCCTTACTTCTAAGAAGAGCCTCAGCAGCACTGCAGGGATCGCCTTCAGAAAAAACCTTCAGCGTGGAACCGGTTCACCCCAGACTACCCGTCCCGATGGCACAATGCCAGAAGGTCTAACCTAGGTATACTAGCCCAAAGGTGCTAGCGACGCCGACAACTTGCAAACGACATGGAATTGAGCTTGGCCTGCAGGGCTTCCGAGGGCTTGGATGCAAGGCCAGAGGGCGCGCGGTTCGTTGGAAAACTCCGCTACCCATTATTTCAACATCGATTGTGCCGGAGTGTTCACGGATCTGTGCTACGGTCAAAAAGAAGTCCCAACGACTATGATAAGGCTTTCCGGGTGAATTCGGTCATGAACGCTTCGATAGTCCGAGTGCGCTATCCAGAAACTCGCTCCGATTGCGCCGTCTTGACTATTCCTTGACGGCCAATCAGCCGCCAAATTTCTTGGAAAGGACTCGGCATGTACTATAATCGAGCGTCAGGCCCTCTAAAATGACGCTTGCATCATTGACTATGGTTGTCGATTCGTCGAGCTTCCAGGTGAAGGATTGCGTTTCCAAGGAGCATATTGCATGGCGCTTCCTCGACCTCCTCGCCATCGGCCGAGCGCGTCCTGACGACGCGTACTGTCGCCAGCGAGTCCCGTCTCGCCAGAATGTGACGATCGTCATCCATCTTCACATGCATCACGCGGGAGTTCCGCCGGTTGCTAATGATAGCGCCATTTCCGAGGAGACAGTTCCCAACAAACGAGGCGTCGAATTGTTCAGAAAACCGATCCGAAATTTGTATCTGTGAACGCCAACGCAGCCAGGGAGCTGCTGCTAGAACGCGGTAGCCGATGGTCAGCAGCACACCGAAAGCTTCATCGGCATCGCTTTGGTGTTGACGAGCGTGCGAAACGGCCTGCCAGCCCGGGTTGCGCCGAGTCCGAAGAGCCACCGTCTCGCAGAGATCAGACGGTCGGCGAACGGCGATAGCGGCGTCGTTCCTCCTCAATCTGTTCAGGTCCGTACGGATCGAGCGTGTCATCAAATCTCGTCCAGCCCTCCTGCTCATAGGCCGTCCTGCGTTCAACAGGGTCGATCCAGTTCGACCGCTTCAGAATAGCCGCCGCCTCCGGAGCCAGGGCATCGTCGACCCTCGCCGTGACAAGCGATCCCCCGCGCCTGACGCCTTCTGCGTAAACATGAGCATCGGCTTCCGAAACGCCGGAATCGGTGAGGGCGCCGATCAATCCGCCTGCTGCTCCGCCAGCGACGGCTCCGGCGGCCGCACCAACCGCGGTGGCGGCGAGCCAGCCTGCCGCGACGACGGGGCCGACGCCTGGGATCGCCATGATGCCCAGACCCGTGAGCAGGCCGCCTGCACCGCCGGCAAGAGCGCCGAGCCCCGCACCTGTGACTCCGCCTTCGGCCGCCCCTGAATGATCCTTCGCGTAGCGGTCATCGGCATTGTTCGAGACAATGCTGATGTCATCGGAGGGAACGCCTGCATCCTCGAGCGCTTCCACAGCGGCGGTAGCATCATTGTAATCGTCAAAAAGTCCAGTCACGGTTCTCATTCGTGTTCTCCTTAGTGTTTTAGCAGTTCGCCTTGGGCCAATTACATGGCGACGACGTTGCCCTGGTAGTCGAGAGCGACTTTGGCTGGTTTCCCTTCCTTCACCGCTGAGGCCTGCCAAATACCCTTGTCATCGAGCTTTAACCCGATAACGTCGATATAGCCCGCCTTCTCTATGCGCTCCTTGGCCTGTGCCTCAGTGAAGCTGTTTGCGCCTGGAACCGGTGCTTTCGGGTTCTTGCTGTCGGGGGTTGCAACGGCTGAGGTGTTCGGATCACTGGAAGGGGCTGCCGTCTGCGCGACAGCCGTCAGCGCCGACACTCCAATGAGCGCCGCTGCCAAAATCAGTGTTTTCATTGGTGTCTCCTCATTCTCGGGACGCAATCACGTCCGTGAGCCGACAACTCGCATTGCACGATTAGGTTCCGACGACATGTTCGACGAGAACGTCGGGCTATCACGAAGGGAGTCTTTCCCAGCGCAGCTTGGTCGGCCTCAGTTGTCGCTTCGTCACCGGGCCCCGTTCGCGCACCACGACGCGTAGGTGGATCTTGGACGTGCCGTGCATCGCACTGTACTCGGGGGGTAACAGCAATAAAGTAGTTAAAGCGCCAACCGGGGCCATCAAGTCATCAAGTGCGATTAAACCAACCAGGCGATCCAAGGCCCGGTGGTACCACTACGGTCAAAGAAGCCCTGCCGAAGCAGGGCAATTCGACGAAGAAAGCATCGCGCGGACTTCCAAAGGGCAAGGAAGGGACAGAGCAGTGAGTTGCTTCCACGCGATCCCAAACACTTAACGTCGAGATGCCGCTGCTGTTCCGGTCTGGTAGCGTACTCAATTGTGCCGAAGCTGCTGTTCGATAATCTCGCGCGCAAGCTCTGTCACGCCGCCGTCGTCGGCTGGATCGGTGTCCAACCGGGAGACTGCGAACTGATAAATTGCTTGGTGATCCTCGGCGGACAGGATGCCCTTTTGTTCCAGATGCAGCATCAGCGCCGAAAAGAGTGCTGATGTGGAAAGGGAAACCGCAGATGCGCAAATTAGGGCGGGGTCGTCCACGTCAGCAGCGATCCTTGGTGACGGTGGCCGGCGTGTGAAAGCTCCCCAAAACTCTCGACGGTTTTTGCTCATGGCTCGTTCCCAGAATAAACTCGGAATCTAGAGCCCGTTTGTTCCTGGGCAATAAGCATTATGCGTGAGCCTCAGCCGAGAAGGGCGAACAGCCCCGCCAAACTACCGATGACCCCGGCAATCGCTCCAAGCATAGCCATTCCCATCTGCAGCCACATTCTCCGGCCGGGCTCGCGCGGCTCTCCCTGATCTTCCAGCAAACCTTTAACTTTCGGATCGACCCATCTTCCTGTAAATTTTTCTGTGCTGAAGAATGACATAACGCCTTTCATCGGCGCATGGCTCACACGGGGTCGGCTGTGTCGGCATTCAGAATGGGGAGAACAAGAGGCATGTTCTGGAAGCCGGGATGGATCAAACTCAAAAAATATCGCCCTCCTAGAGGCGAGACGCGCGGCAATTCGGCAGGCCGAGATTCAAGCGTCTCGGAAGACAGAACGAGGCGATCAGTTAGCAGAGTCAGAAGTCCGGGAAGAGGCTGAGAGATGGTTCAGGAAGTCTTGGGGCGGCCTCGTTTCTGGAACAAGAGGAGGGCGAAGGAGGTTGCGCTCGTGTTGTCCCTCAAATCCACATCCTGCTTGGCATTTTGAAACCGTCGCGACTTGCATAATCGTGCGGGGCTCCGGCCCCGCTTACTCTCCGCACCAGTCGTTTCGATGCCCGGCCGCCATTCTCGAGCAAATCCTTCCCTCAATAGCCTGGCCGAGTTCCTGGCCATTCGCTCGATAGATATTCACCAGCGGCCGATGTGACGGCGTCTTGTCGACGACACCACTCCATTCCACACGCAAGCCCTTGTCAGCCAAAAGCTCTTTCAGCCTTCCCTTGGCGATTAAGCTTCCGTCCTCGAAAGGGCTACGCCTTGCCAAGCAGGCTGCGCAAATCGTCAAGCCGATGAAATGACCAAGCGCGGCTTCGGCCGCGCCTATTCGCTACACCAAATGTTTCCGACGGTGCGGCGTCCACGTCGGGCACTTGCTAGTGGTGCCGCCTCATTCCGCTGCCCGTATGCGAGAGCTTGCCATCGCACTATGAGTCCGTTCCGAGTTCACCATGTAATCACGAGTCAACGGGACGGCGTCTGCCCGCTTGGCAAGCAAACACCCTATCGAGCGAAAGCGGAATCCGATCTCGCACAGAACGAGATAGAATTCCCACATGCGACAAAACCGTTCGTCATAGAGTGTCGCAATGCGCTGACGGTTAGCCATGAAGCGTTCACGCCAGTGGCGGAAGGACTCCGCGTAGTGCAGGCGCAGGGGAAGTGTCGCCTTAACGGTTGCGGTGGTAGTTGCTGACATGACCCAGCTCGCGCCGACAGCTCTCCCACCATGTCGTTGTTTAGATTGGGATCGCGTGGCGAGCAAATCACTGCTTTGACCCTTCCGCGCCCTTTATGGAAGGCCGCGCGGTCCTCTGGATCAGACTGCCCCGCGTTGGCGGGCCTTCTTCTACGCCAAGCATAGCGGGTTGAAGTTGTATATTCGCAGGCCTGCCATGGCTGTCGACTTTGTCACCGTTAAGCGCGTTGCGCGTCTTGCCCCTATTGCCGTATCGGAAGAAGAGGCAAACCGCTTAGTTTGCGAGCTGAACCGCATTCTCGGTTTCGTCGAACAGCTTTCCAAAGTGGACATCGAAGGTGTCGAGGCGCTGACCTCGGTCACACCTATGAAAATGAAGATGCGTGAAAGCTTGATCGAACTCTGCCGATGCGATAGCCCCGCAGGCTCTCCGCGGGGCTTTCTCTTGGACCGGCCGATTTGTGTTATTGGCAATTACCCCCAGCGTCTGCGGCTACCCCAGGCGCCGTCTTGGTCGCATTATTGGTTGTTGTTTGCCCCTGAACGCAGTCCGAAGAATCTTTCTTGCCCTGGGAGTCCTTCTCGGTGTTGGATGTGCTTGTAGCTGAGTTGTCAGTGCCTGAGACGCCCGAACCTGAAACGGCGCCAGAACCGCCGGTGGTGCCGGAACCGCTGGTGGTACCAGAACCACCAGTGCTCCCGGAACCGCCCGTCCCGCCCGAGCCGCCGCTAGTCTGAGCCATCGCCGACGTTGCAAGACCGATCGAAAGTGCCGAGACCGTGATGAGTTTCAAAAGCATTGGGTGATCCTTCCATTTAGCTTCGGTTAGCTCCACCCAACTACGTTGCTCCTTCAGTGTTCCACATCAGTATCGGAGATGTGGTCGATAAAAGCCGCGTTAAGCTGCGCAGCTATGTCGTCGGCCTCCTCACGCGCCAAACCAGTGAGCTTCCGTCCCGACGCCTCGATAGGCAGACCGGTTTCCGTATCGAAAACTGACCAGGAGCCATCTGTCTGTTGTAGGGACGCGGCTTTTGGTCCCTTTGTCAATTGGCGTATCATGGGAACCTCTCGTCGCCGAACTTTGACGGCCAGGCGGGTTCCTCACAGCTTATGTCCGCTGCCGTACCAAGCAGCGTAATGCTTCGTTCACGGATGGCTTTCCGACCGTACGCCACCGTACCGGAACATCGCGCGGCGGCAGCCAGCCGCTGGCGTCCATGACGTCGTCGTCTGTAAAGATATGCTGGATAGGCTCTGCCGCGAGCACGGCTCGAGAAGGACAAGGACGCCGTGAGGGCGTGCGAGAGCCGGAGCAACTGGCTATCTTGGCCGGAGCCTCACACGTGAATAATCCTCGTATGGTCCTGCTTCACTCCTGCCCGCCAAGCGGACAGAAGCGCGAGTTGACGTACCGGCGGCACCGGGCGTGCTGCATGTATGATTGGGCTGAAATTTGCAACAAACATTCCGGGTCGAAGTTAGGACCCTATGCCACACCTCAGGTACAAAGTGAGGAAGAACATCAGCGGTCCCTATTGGTCGGTGATCGACATCTTCACGGGTCGACCGGCCGAGGTCTTTGGGCTGGTCATCGACAACCTAAGTGAGAAGGTGGCAAACGAAGTGGCCGTTATGTTGAATCACCGAGACTTGAGACGCAGGGGTTTCCTTAAGGGCACCAAGGGGGATACCTAAGGCTTCAATGGGTCCCTCAGAATTCTCCCAAACATCTGAGGTCAGCGCTAAAATCCACCGTAGAACGGTTTTGGGAGCATGGAATACAGACCTTTCGACAAATTCCGGTACGGCTTGGCGACGCTTCTGGTGAGCCGCCCCATCTCCGTTGCCGTGCAGGCACCGCCCGTTGGTGGACAGAGGCCGTCGAGAATTATGCCGACGCCGTTAGGTTCCGCGACAAGCTGCGCGTCGAAGGAGACCCTAACAAGTTGCTCGCGGAATACGATCTGCGGTGAGCTTGAGGATGAGTTTGAAGGCTATTTCACCGCCACCGGATCCGACCACCCGTGAGCCGCTGAGCGAAACCAAAGTCGCAGTCATGGATCAACTCCCGGACTTGAAGGCTACTCCTCAGGACACCCCGAGCCTGTACGATATCGGTGTGCCTCTGGCTGCGCGATCTTCCGTTTCATAACCTCAAACTGTCCTGCTTCGGCGGAATGTTGTGACTTAGCGACCGCAAGCGGATTGCGCGGTATGTCCGCCCGACGCCGCGTTTCCCAGCCAGATAAGCTGGCGACCTCGCCCTGCTAATTTGTCCGGCTTCTCATGGTCTACTGGGCGGTGAAGAAGGTCAGCAGGACCTTGCCCTTGTCGCCGAGCAGGCAGACGAACCGGTCTTTTCCTTCCAGCGATGTACGCCTCGCCAAGAATGACGGTCTTAATGGGTACGTCCTCGACCTTCGTGTCGGCCTTGCTGATCGCCAGGCTTTCCGTGTCCATGACAAGATCCGTGATCTCCGGCGACCTTTCCTGAAGCGCGAGAAGGCCGGTGGACCTGCATGCGTTCACTGCCGGATCCTCGGCAGCCTGGGCGAATGCGTTTCCTGAGAGAAGCCGAGCGTGACGACCGTAGTGACGAAAGCGATGACTTTCATATCGCCCTCTTTTCGTGGAACGAGCCCGCGACGAGCGCGGGCTGAATTGGGACTGTGCTGGATTGCTTGTGGCTACGCCTTGTCGATGCTCTTCTTGACGGCGTCCTTGGCCTCGCCCTTGGCGACCTGGGCCTTGCCTTTGGCTTCCTGAACGCTGCCCTTTGCCTGCTCTTCTCGATTGTCGGCGGCCTTGCCGACCCCCTGACGCGCCTTGCCAGCGATTTCGTTCGTCTTGCCTTTGATCTTGTCCGATGTGCTTCCCATGATCCGTCTCCTTTGTTCGGCTCAAAGGAAAGCCGCGACTTAGCAGTTCGTTCCCTCAATTTAAAACAGCTTGGAACTCTTAACGGGGCGCCTCTGATCCCCGCGTTCGAAACAAACGACCGCGACCACGGGGCCGGGCGGGTCGAAGGCGCGGCACGCAGGAGATGGGGCGAACTTACGCTTCCGGACTAACTGGCTGCGAAGGCGGCGTCCGTGCTGGTCAGCGCAGCCGGTCTGCGGTCTCGCCAAGGGTGTCCGCCACATAGGCTCCGCGTGATCCCATCGGCAACGGCGCTCCCGTGGTGGTGTCCCTCGCCGTCTGGTGTTCCAGTTCCGCGTTCAGCTCGCCTCCCAGGATGAGGATGACGATTGACAGCCATATCCAGACCAGGAAGCCGATCAGCGCGCCGAGGGCGCCGTAGGTCGCGTTGTAGTTGGCGAAGTGGTTTAGGTAGAACGAAAATCCGAGCGACATTGCAAACCATGATACTGTCACGAGACCGGCGCCCCACGTCATCCATCGAAGCTTGGCGGGCCTTCGGCTCGGACCGAAGCGGTATACGGCGGTGGTCGCTGCCGCCGCGATCAAAAGCAACAAAGGCCACCTCAGAAACAGGGCCATGTGCTCCTTGAATTGGTCGAGCCAAAGATAGGAAAGCATCACAGGCATGACGGCGACCAGCGCTATCATCGTGGCGGCGGAAATCATCGCGCCGAGAGTGAAGCATAGCCCTATGAGGTTAAGCTTGATCAGTCCCCGCTTTTCTCTCTCCTCATAGGCCACGTTCATCGCATCAAAGACTGCGAGCGTGCCGCTATGCGTGCTCCAGAGGGCGATGGCAAGGCCCACGAAGAAAGTGATGCCAAGCGTCGAGCTGCGGCTTTCGGCGAGGCTCTTGATGCGATCGGCGATGAGATCGAAAGCGCCCGGCGGAAGCAATCCTGAGAGCTCCTGCAGGTGGTCGCCGATGGTGGCCGGATCGGCGATCAGCCCGTAGAGCGCGACGAGTGCCGACAGCGATGGGAAGAGACCCAACAACAGGTAGAACGTCACTCCAGCGGCGATGAGTGTCACACGATCATCGCTGACTTCGTGGATCACCCGCCAAAAGACATCGCGCAGCCCTTTCACAGGGATCGCCTCGGGGACGCTTGCGTCCCTTCCGCGGCCAGCCTCGAGTTCGTTCTCCCCTGATCCGTCTGGCGTGTCTCCACGCGTCCCCGTCAGTGCGACGAGTGCGCCGCCCACCGCGACAAGGAGGGTGGCGACGCTCGACAGCTTGATGTGGGGACCAATGGGCACTGGCAGTTCCTTTTCAGCAGGGTGTAATTGCGGTTGGCAACGCTTCTTACTGGGATTGCGGTTCCCCCTTGCGCACCCCTGATTTGGACGCGTCGGCCTCCTCGACCACCCGAGCCTTGGCAGCATCGTGAACGTCGGTCGCGGCTGAAACAGCCTTGCTATAGACGTCGGATGCAATCTCTGTTCCTTGATCCATCATCGAAGACGCCTGGGCCGCAACCATGTCTTTCGCCGCCTCGGCGGCTTCGCCGAGATACTCGTCTTCGGTTTCCGTATGCGGCAACGCCGCCCCGATCGCCGCGCCCACCGCAAATGCGAGAGCGCCGCCGACGAGCGGTTGGTCGCGGAAGTGGGTCAGAATGGCATCGTTCAATTTGCTCGCCTGCTGTTGCATGCTTGTTCCTGCCGAAATCGAGCGCTCCGAGATCGCGCTGGCGGCATCCGACGCCCGCGTTCCGATATTGCTTGCCGTGCCCTTGACCTGAGCCCATGTTTTCGAGGCCCATCCCGACGCGGCGTCAAACATCGCTCCCGTCTCGTCGGCGATCTGCTCGATCTGCCTTCCGGTGGCATCCGCAAAGCCCCGATACATCTTTCCCGCGTCGTCCATGAAATGCCCGGCACGGTGTCCGGCATCGTCGGTAAGGGCTTTCAACCGCTTCCCTGAGGTGTCGGCGAAATGGCTGTAGCGGACACCGTTTTCGGTTTCCGGCGGACCGATGCGCCGCACAGGTCCCTCGACCTGATAAAGGGGATAGTCATCATCCAAACCAGCGCTCGATGTAGTGGCCGGCGAAGACGGATATTGTTGCTTTGCCATGAGCCATGCGAGGCTGACGCCCATCAACGCGACCGGTACCGGATTGTCCTTCAAAGCTTGACCGAGATTTCTGACATACTCGCCGCCGCCGCTGCCCTTCGCGTAAGCCAGGACCTCGTCGATGAGCTGCCCCGGGGACATTCGCTCCTGAATGGCGTCTATGCGATCTCCAATACGCAGGCGATCAGCGTCGATCTCCCGCTGTAGCTCGGAGGATGTCTTTTCAATTGAGTTGGCCATCAGATCTTCTCCTTCACGGCATCGACGTCGCGGCGCAGCGATGTCGTCGTGCGATCAAGCTTCAAGTTGCTTCCGCGCAGTGCGCTCAAGCCTCGTGACACCATCGCCCAGGCGATCAGGGCAATGATGAGGCCGACAACAAGTGCGGCAAGCGCGCTGGCGTTCGGCTGCGTCATGCCTTGGCCGACCAAAAAGGATGAAAGGCCGCCGACAAGCGCACTCAGTAGGACGCCGACGGCGCCGATCGCGAGCACCACGCCAACGATTAGAACCTCGATGCCGCCCAGCGCCTGTGTGAGTTTTTCAGAAGCTTCGGTCTTGGCGAGGTCGATTTCTTTGCGTAGGAGTCCCGTCAGATCGGCCACGAGTCCGCTCACGAGTTCGGAGAGCGGGATGTTTTCGGTCGGTTTAACCATTTGCAGGCCCTCCGCTCTTCGTGGAAAAATCGGATTGAATACCCGTATTCTCCTGTCGCGAGCTTGCCTTCGCCGGTCGACTTGCCGAGGCCGTTAGAAAGCGGCTGGCCGCCAGCCCTGCCAATGCCGCGATTCCAAGAAAGGCTAGTGGCTGCTTGCGTCCGAAGTCTTCGGCCATGGTTGCTACTTCGCCGAGGTCGCGTCCCTCCATCTGCTTTGCAAAACTTTGCACGCTACTCCCGATCTGCCCGGCGTATCGACCGACCTCGGATTGATCGGATTTTTCGAGTTCCAAGCCCACCTTCTGAAGGGCGGTCGCGATGCCGCCGACCTGACGGGCGGCAAAATTTGTCTGCTCGGAGATGCGTCCTTCGCCTTGAAGACCGCGGCCTCGGCGCCTTCCTTGATGGTGTCGCGTGCAGCACTCAGGTCTTCAGCGACCTTCTCCTTGAGGTCCCCCAACTGTGCCTGGTTTGTCGTCGGCGGATTCGACCCGCCGTTGTGTGCCGGCGGTTGGCGCAAGGGCGCTGCCCCGCCTTCTGAAAACTCGTTTGACATTGAATCCTCCCATGCATGGTTGACGGCGGCTGCCGCATCTCACGAACCATCGATCGGAAGATTGGTTCCTCTGCGGTGAGATGGTTCGTGGAAACCTCTGGCCTGCAATTTTTTTGTGGGCAGATCATGAGGGAATAGCCGCCATCGAGGAGGTAGCGACCTCACAAGATGGGGGCTTTCCCGCTGCTGCGTATGCACTGTCATGGAGCCGCATCTCAGGAAGG
>NZ_JBNDHS010000135.1:0-13023 GCF_056755095.1 Rhizobium sp. SVR5-9E
GAATGCTGCACGAGGCCCGGTTTGTGGTTCTCGGGCTTCACCTCCCAGAGCTCCTTGAGGCCAATGCCGAATTTTTGGGGCTCGCGATCCTTCGAGAGATCGAACTTGGCGATCAATTGCTTGGCGAGCGAACCGCGCACGCCTTCGCCGATCAGCACGTATTTGCCGTGCAGTTCCATGCCGCGGGTAAAGTTCGGGCCCGGCTCGCCGTTCTTCTCGATGCCCATGTCGCCGGTGGCGACACCGATGACGGCGCCCTCGTCGTTATAGAGCACTTCGGTTGCCGCAAAGCCCGGATAGATCTCGACGCCGAGCTCCTCAGCCTTTCCGGCGAGCCAGCGACAGACATTGCCGAGCGAGACGATATAGTTGCCGTGGTTGTTCATCAGCGGCGGCATCATAAAGTTCGGCAGGCGAACGGAGCCCGCCGGGCCGAGCACCAGGAAATGGTCGGCCGTCACTTCGGTCTTGAACGGATGGCCCTCCTCCTCGCGCCAGCCGGGCAGCAGCCGGTCGATGCCGATGGGATCTACCACAGCACCGGAGAGGATATGCGCACCGACCTCCGCCCCCTTTTCCAGCACGACCACCGAGAGCTCCGGATTGACCTGCTTCAGCCGGATCGCAGCCGACAGACCGGCTGGCCCGGCGCCGACGATCACCACGTCGAATTCCATCGCCTCGCGTTCAGGTAGCTCAGTTACCTCGGTCATTCATCCGTCTCCGCTCGGCCGCGCAAAGCAGCCACAACCCCATATCAGGTCTTCTCTTGTCAAAACCGGAAAGCATTGTCGAGCCGGGAAGCGACAGCCAATCCTCCAATTCGCACAATGCCAGTTGGCGGAGGATATGAATCGGTGATCCTTACGTCAACGTCATATAAATTGACGGCTTGATTGACGTTGCCGTTCCGGACTAGAGCCTTTCAAGGCGTAAAGGAAAGGCAGGCGCTTTTGACAGCGGAAGAGATCCACGCAGCACTTCGCGGCCTTCACGCGGAACTCACCGTGCTTGGACCCGACGACCTCAAGGGGCGGCATCCGGGCGAGCATCCGCAGAATCTCAGCGCCGGGGTCATGGCCCTTCCCTCCTCCTCCGCAGCAGCCTCGGCCGCCATCCGCTGGTGCGGCGAAAATGGCGTCGCGATCGTACCGCAAGGTGGCCGAACGGGGCTTGCCGGAGGTGCGGTCAGCAGAGCAGGCGAGCTCATCCTGTCCACGTCGCGGCTGACGACGATTGAAAAAGTGGATGCCGCAGAAAGGACCGCGACTGTCCAGGCCGGCGTTACACTGGAGGCCCTGCAGGCGGCAGCGGCCAGCTCGGGCCTGATACCAGGCATCGACCTTGCCTCACGGGGCACCGCCGCGATCGGCGGCATGATCTCGACCAATGCGGGCGGCATTCTCGCCTTTCGGAACGGCGTCATGCGGCATCTGGTGCTCGGCCTGGAAGCCGTGCTGCCCGATGGAACCATCGTCGACGACATGACCCGCGTCGTGAAGGTCAGTGCCGGGCCTGATATCAAGCAGCTGCTGATCGGCGCGGAAGGCGCGTACGGCTTCATCACCCGCGCCGTCATCAAGCTCGAGGCTATCCGGGCATTCCGGGCGACGGCGCTGCTCGGCGTTTCCGGCGCCGAATCAGCGCTCGCCATCATTGCGCGGCTCGAAGCGGAAGCAGGCATCAGTCTCGAAGGCGCGGAGTTGATGTGGCGGCGCTTCTACGAACGGAGCGCCTCGGTCCAGGGACTGCATCTCGGATGGCTCGAAGGCGATGCGGACGCTGTGCTGCTCGTGGAGATTTCTGCCGCCAGCGAAGCAGAGGCTACCGCCAGCCTGGAAGGCGTCCTTGCGGAGATCTGGGAGCACACAACCATTGCGGGCGGAATTATCGCGCAGTCGCATGATCAGCGCCGCCGCTTCTGGGCGTTGCGGGAGCGGTCGGAGTTCATCTACCGCGATTTTCCCGATGCACCGTCCTACGACGTCTCCATTCCGCCGCTCGCGATCGATTCCTATGTCGCCACATTGCAGCGACGGCTCTCGGCAATCGATCCGGATTACCGCCCCTTCATCTACGGCCACGTCGCCGACGGCAATCTGCATATCGCGATTGATCGCGGTGGCATCGACTCGGAAGACCGCAAGCGCTCCATCGACGATGCCGTTTACGAGGGCATCACGTCGAGCGGCGGCAGCTTTTCCGCCGAACATGGCGTCGGTTTCGACAAGCGGCACGGATATCTTGCGCATGCAAATCCAACGAAGGTGGAAATAGCACGCCGCCTGAAACAGCTTTTTGATCCGGGCAATCTTTTCAATCCGGGCAAAGTGCCATTTATGTAGCAGAGCGGCCGCAAGGGCTTTCACAGGTTATCATTCAGGGAAGAAGTCATCATGGATCTCGGTATTGCCGGCAAACGCGCACTCGTTCTGGCTTCATCGCGTGGGCTTGGCCTCGGCATCGCGGTTGCGCTGGCGCGCGAAGGCGCGAACGTGCTTCTTTGCGGCCGCAGCGGCGAGCAGCTCGAAGCGAACTGCAAGGCAATCAACGCCGAAGGCAAAGGCAAGGCCGACTGGATCTGGGCAGACCTCGCCGGCGAGAAGTTTGTCGAGACAGTGACATCCGCCGTGAAAGCGAAACTCGGCGGCCTCGACATCCTCGTCAACAATACCGGCGGCCCGACGCCGGGGACGACCGAGGACATGACAGCGGAGAAGCTGGAGACCTATTTCTTCTCCATGGTTCTGCGGGTGATTTCGCTGACCAACGCCCTGCTTCCAGGCATGAAGGAGCAAGGCTGGGGACGTATCCTCACCGTCGCCTCGTCCGGCGTCATCGAGCCCATTCCGAACCTGGCGCTTTCCAACACGCTGCGCCCTGCCCTTGCCGGCTGGAGCAAGACGCTCGCCTCGGAAATCGCAAGCTATGGTGTGACCACCAACCTTCTTCTTCCCGGCAGCATCCTGACCGCACGCCTTGATGATCTCGATGGCGCAGCCGCCAAGCGCACCGGCAAAAGCATGGAGGAGGTCCGCAGCGACAAGGAAGCACGCATTCCTGCCGGTCGTTACGGCAAGGTGGAGGAGTTTGCCGCGACCGCCGCTTTCCTCTGCAGCCAGCCGGCAAGCTATATCACCGGCTCGCTGATCCGCTGCGACGGTGGCGCAGCGCGGTCGGTCTAAAGGCAGGTGCCGAAAGCGAATATTCGATCATTACGAAATTGTAAGGGATTATAACGAGTTATTGAAAGGGTGCAGCGTTTTCGCGCTGCAGTATCTGTGGCACAGTTGGGACCGGAAAACTTCGCGCAACCCGCCAACACCGGTCTCACGAATGAAGAAATCTTGGATAACCGCTAGCGTTATTGCTGTAGCTGCCATTGGCGTCTGGCAATTTGGCTACAGGATCCCGTTTGTCGCACAACTTCCTTATGTCTCGGAGCTGATCAGGAAGCCCGCCGACCAAGGCGGCGATGCGCAACAGACAGCCGCCGGCCAGGGGCAAACCGGCCGGCAAGGCGGCGGGCAGCGTAACCGGCGGGGCGGTGGCGGCCCGACGGTCGTCAAGACGGTCGCGGCCGTCAGAACGACACTGCCGATGGACGTCACGGCCACGGGATGGGCAGACGCCGAGGACAATACGACGATCGCCGCGCAGGAACAGGGCCTCGTCGTCAGCATCGCCGCCCAGGACGGCGCAACGGTCAAGGCCGGCGACCTGATCGCCAAGCTCGACGACCGGACGGCCCGCTCCACGGTCGACAAGGACAATGCGATGATCGTCCGCGACAGCGCGACACTCGCGGAAGCCGAAACGGCGTTGACGCGCGCGCAGGATCTGCTGACGCGAAATGCCGGAACGCAACAGACCTACGACCAGGCCAAGGCCGCCCGCGACACGGCGGCCGCGACGGTGGAAGCCGACAAGGCGACGCTCGCCTCCGATCAGGTGCTCCTCGAACATACGGAAATCCGCGCGCCCTTCGACGGTCGCCTTGGCGACATCGCCGTCAGCCAGGGCGCCTTCGTCAACGCCGGTGCGGCGATCGTTACCATCGCCAAGTACGATCCGATCTACGTGAAGTTCCACCTGCAGGAGCGCTACCTGCACGAGCTGAAGCAGGAGCTTGCCGCCGGCCCCGTCGAGGTGAGTACGGCGCCCGACTCGACCAAGGGCGAAATCCGCAAGGGCGAGATCAGCTTCTACGACAATACGGTCGATACGGCATCGGGCACCATCCTCGCCAAGGCAAAGTTCGAGAATGCCTCCGGCGCCCTCTGGCCCGGCCAATCGGTCAACATCGTCGTGCATTTCAGCAATGACGAGCAGCAGGTCGTCGTGCCGACCGTGGCTGTCAGCCCCGGTCCGGACGGCTTCTTCGCCTTCGTCGCCAAGGATGGCAAGTCGCATCTGACGCCGGTCATAGTCGCCCGCTCGAACGGCGGCTTCACGGCGGTCGCTTCCGGCCTTTCGGAAGGCGACCATGTCGTGATCGAAGGCCAGGGCCAGCTCAACGACCAGCAGGCGATCAACGAGAAGTTCGACGACAAGGTGCTGAACGTCGCCTCGGCCGACGAACCGCGGCAGATGGAGATGGTGGCGACGGGGGATCAGCAATGATTCCAAATCTCTGCATCCGGCGCCCCGTCGCGACGACGCTCCTTGCCATCGGCGTCGTGCTTGCCGGCCTCGCAGGCTATCAGCTTGTGCCGGTCGCCGCCCTGCCTCAGGTCGACTTTCCGACCGTTAACGTTTCGGCGCAACTCAGCGGCGCCTCGCCGCAGAGCATGGCGACCTCGGTCGCCACGCCGCTCATCAAGCAGTTCGAGACCATTCCCGGCATCAGCGAAATCAGCGCATCGAGTTCGCTGGGCAATACCAGTATCGTGTTGCAGTTCGACCTGAACCGCAACATCGATGCGGCCGCCGCCGACGTGCAGGCGGCGATCTCGCACGCGACCCGGCAACTGCCGGACAACATGACGACGCCGCCGAGCTACCGCAAGACGAATCCGGCCGATGCGCCGATCATGCTGCTTGCGGTCCAAAGCGATACGATGCCCCGCAGCAAGCTCGACGAGATCGCCGAGGACATCATCTCGCCGACCCTCTCGACACTGCCGGGCGTTGCCGAAGTCACCGTCTTCGGCGCACAGACCTATGCCGTGCGCGTCGAGGTCGATCCGAACAAGCTGCTGACGCGCAACATCGGCATCGACACCGTCAACAAGGCGATTGCCGCCGCCAACAGCCAGGCGCCGGTCGGCACGCTGCAGAACAATTCGCAGTCGATGACGATCAACGCCGACACGCAGCGCACCAATGCCGAGGAATTCCGCTCGCTCGTCGTCGCGACGCCGAATGGCGCGCCGATCCATCTCGGCGATATCGCCGAGGTGCAGGACAGCGTGGCGAACCAATATACGGGCAGCTGGTACGACGGAAACCGCGGCATTATCCTCGCCATCCAGCGCCAGCCGGATGCCAACACGGTCGACGTCGTCGACGCGATCAACGCCAAGCTGCCGCAGCTTCACGCCGAAATCCCGCCCTCGGTGAAGACCGTCGTCATGAACGACGCGGCAAAGCCGATCCGCGATGCGATCGCCGACGTGAAGTTCACGCTGCTCCTGACGATCGGCCTCGTCGTTCTCGTCATTTACCTCTTCACCGGCCACCTGGCGGCAACGATCATCCCGGGTCTCGCCGTACCGCTATCGCTGATCTCGACCTTCGGCATGATGTACGTGCTGGGATACAGTATCGACAACATCTCGCTGCTCGGGTTGACGCTCGCGGTGGGCCTCGTTGTGGACGACGCGATCGTCATGCTGGAAAACATCCTGCGCCATGTCGAGGACGGCATGCCAGTGCGGGAAGCGGCGATCAAGGGCGCCGGCGAAGTCAGCTACACCATCATCTCGATGTCGGTCTCGCTGATCGCCGTCTTCATCCCGATCCTGCTGATGGGCGGTGTCGTCGGCCGCGTCTTCAACGAGTTCGGCATGGTGGTGGCGATCGCCATCATCTCCTCGGCGGTCGTCTCGCTGACGGTGACGCCAATGCTCGGCTCGCGGCTTTCTCCGAACCACAGCCAGCCGCCGCTCTTCGTGCGCATCTTCGATGCCGGCTTCGAGCGGACGCTGCGCGGCTATGACCGGGGCGTTGGCTGGTGTCTTCGCAACCGTCCTGCGGTCCTCGGCGTCTTCCTCGCCTCGATCGCGCTGACGGGCTATCTCTTCATGACGCTGCCGGCGAGCTTCTTCCCGCAGGAAGACATCGGCCGCCTGCAAGTCACCACCCAGGCCCGCCAGGACATTTCCTATCCGGCGATGGAGGCCCTGCAGCAGCAGGCGGCCGCCATCGTCAAGGCGAACCCGGCGGTCAACCATGTCATGTCGACGGTCGGCGGCAATGCCCGCAAGCCGCTGAACAACGGCACGATGTTCGTCGAACTGAAGGACAAGGACCAGCGTCCGCCGCTTGACCAGACGTTGCGCGAGCTGCGCACGGCGATCAACAAGATCCCCGGGCTGCAGGCCTTCGTCACGCCGAACCAGAGCCTGCGCTTCGGCGGCCGCCAGACGGCGAGCCAGTATCAGCTCATCGTCCAGGCACTCGATGCCGACCAGACCAACCTCTGGGCCAACAAGATCCAGACGGCGCTCAGGGCCGATCGGCGCTTCACTGACGTGACGACGGACGCGCAGAACAATGCGCTGCAGGCAAACATCGTCATCGATTCCGAAAAGGCAGCCGCCTACGGCATCGACAACGACCAGCTGCGCCGCACGCTGCAGGAATCCTTCAGCGGCTACACCGCCGCCGAAATCCAGTCGACCGGCGACAGCTACGACGTCATCGTCGAATACGATACCAGCAAGCCATGGGACGACCAGAAGCTTGCGGAAATCCGCGTCGCCTCCGGCAACGGCAGCCTCGTGCCGCTCTCGAACTTCGCGCATGTCGAGCGCACGACCGGTCCGGTTACCATCAACCAGACGGGCCAGCTCGTTTCGACCACGGTCTCCTTCAACCTGCCGGCCGGGGAATCCCTCGGCGATGCGACGGCGGCGATCGACCAGATCAAGAAGGACATCAACATGCCGTCGGATGTCTTCACGTCCTATGGCGGCTCGGCGCAGATCTTCCAGCAGTCGCAGGGCAACACGCCGCTCTTGATCATCGCCGCCGTACTGACGATCTATGTGGTCCTCGGCGTGCTCTACGAGAGCTTCATCCACCCGCTGACCATCCTCTCCGGCCTGCCCGCCGCCGCCCTCGGCGCACTGCTGGCCCTGAAGGTCATGGGCTTCGACCTCTCGATCATCGCCCTCATCGGTCTGCTGATGCTGATCGGCATCGTCAAGAAAAACGCGATCATGATGATCGACGTGGCGCTGGAAAACCTCAGATCGACGTCGATGACACCTACGGAGGCGATCCACGAAGCCTGCGTGCGACGCTTCCGACCGATCATGATGACGACGTTCTGCGCACTCCTCGGCGCGTTGCCGATCGCGCTCGGCACCGGCGCCAGCTCGGAATTGCGCCAGCCACTGGGTATTGCGGTGGTCGGCGGCTTGATCGTTTCCCAGGCCCTGACGCTCTTCATCACGCCCGTCATCTTCATCGAGATGGGCAGGCTGAATAATTGGGTCCAAAGTTTCGGACGCCGAAAGAAGCGGTATCCGGAGGAAGAACTTCCGACGGCGATCGCAGCGGAATGATCCAAAAGGCGGGCGCTTCGGCGCCCGTTTCATTTCCGGCACGACCCCTTGAATCGACGGGTCCGCTGTGGCATCACGTGCCTCCCTAATTCCGGCGCTCGTTCTGCGCCCCGCGAAGCACACGGCTTCGTTCCCATAGACAATCGGCTTAAAGAGGTGCGGCCATGGCTCAGGCGCTGGGTCTTGATTTCGGCACGACGAACACGGTTCTCGCCACGGCGAATGGCGGGACGACGCATTCGATGGCGTTCACAAGCGCGGCGGGCACCGCCGACAGCATGCGCACCGCGCTCTCCTTCATGAAGGATCCGCAGCTTGGGCGAGCGGCCCTGAAGGTCGAGGCGGGACATGCAGCGATCCGGCAGTTCATCGACAATCCCGGCGAGTGCCGCTTCCTGCAATCGATCAAGACCTTTGCGGCAAGTGCCCTCTTCCAGGGCACCCTGATCTTCGCCAAGAGGCACAGCTTCGAGGACCTGATGGAGATCTTCATCAGGCGGCTGCGCACCTATGCAGGCGAAAACTGGTCGACGGAGGTCAGCCGTATCGTCGCGGGACGGCCCGTGCACTTCGCCGGGGCCAATCCCGACCCAGCGCTGGCGACCCAGCGCTACAACGAAGCACTCTCGCGGTTCGGCTTTCCGGAAATTCACTACGTCTACGAGCCGGTGGCCGCCGCCTTCTACTTCGCGCAGAACCTGAAGTCCGACGCGACGGTGCTCGTTGCCGATTTCGGCGGCGGCACGACGGACTACTCGCTGATCCGCTTCGAAACCATTGCCGGCAAGCTCACCGCAACGCCGATCGGCCATTCTGGCGTCGGCGTCGCCGGCGATCATTTCGACTACCGGATGATCGACAACATCGTCGCACCGCAGATCGGCAAGGGGAGTCATTTCAAGAGCTTCGACAAGATCCTTGAGGTGCCGTCGAACTACTATTCCAGCTTCGGCCGCTGGAACCAGCTGTCGATCTTCAAAACCTCTCGTGAATTCGAGGATCTGAGGAAGCTGGTGCGCACCGCGCTCGAGCCGGAGAAGCTCGAAACCTTCATCGATCTCGTCGATCACGACGAGGGTTACCCGCTCTATCAGGCCGTCTCGGCCACCAAGATGGCGCTCTCTGCCGCAGATGAAGCACCCTTTGATTTCGCGCCGCTCGGCCGCGGCGGTCACCGAACCATAAAACGCAAGGACTTCGAAAGCTGGATCGCCGATGATCTCTCGCGGATCGAAGGCGCGCTCGACGAAGTCCTGGAGAAGACCCAGACCAGCGCCGATGCCATCGACAAGGTCTTCCTGACCGGCGGGACCTCCTTTGTGCCGGCCGTCCGCCGCATCTTCACCGAACGCTTCGATCACGACAGGATCGAAACGGGCGGCGAGCTTCTCTCCATCGCCCACGGGCTTGCGCTGATCGGCGAGCGCGAGGACATCGCGCAATGGACTGTGCAATAGCTGCGGGCGGCGCCGCCTACCCTTTCATTGCCGCTGCCACTTCGCTAAGGTCGCCGAATGGTTTCCGTCAACGAACTCTCTCCGGCCGAGCTTGCCGCGCTTTTGCATTTCCATGCGGAAGCCGGCGTCGAATGGCTGCTGGAGGAGGAAGCGATCGACCGCTTCGCCGAGTTCGAGACGATGAAGGCCGCGCGGCGCAACGCTGCCCCTGCTGCCCAACCCCTCCCGCCAGCCGATCGACGGCCGCAGCCGCCAACGGCAACGCAACGCCAGGCGCCCGCGCCGGCCGAACGCGCCGCCGCCCGGCCGCAGCCTGCCATTCCCGATGGCCAAGCAGTGCAGCAGGCGCGCTTTGCCGCCGAGAGCGCCCGATCGCTTGCCGAGCTCAAGACTGCTCTCGAAGCCTTCAACGGCTGCAACCTCAAGCACAGCGCGCGTTCGACGATCTTTGCCACCGGCAATGCTGAAAGCGGCATCATGGTGATCGGCTCGGCGCCGGGTGCCGACGACGATCGCGAGGGGATGCCGTTTGCCGGACGGCCCGGCCAATTGCTCGACAAGATGCTGGCGGCGATCGGACTTGATCGCACAAACATTCTTTTGACGCAGGTCATCCCCTGGCGTCCGCCGGGCAACCGGGTTGCTTCCGCTGCCGAAATGGACATCTGCAGGCCTTTCATCGAGCGCCAGATCGCCCTCGCTGAACCGAAGGTCATCCTGCTGTTCGGCAATTTCGCCGCTCGCTTCTTCTTCGGTGAGAACGACAGCATTCATGGTCTGCGGGGCCAGTGGAAGGAGATCGGCGCGGGATCGATTCAGATACCAGCGATCGCGACGCTGCATCCTCAGGATCTGCTGACCGCGCCCATCAACAAGCGACTTGCCTGGAATGATCTGCTGGCGTTTCGCTCCCGGCTCATATCGCTTGGTCTGCTTACAAAATAGCCGAATACCAACTCTTTATGACAATATCCATGCGCGCTCCGCATACCTGCATTTTAATATAATGCATTGCGGAATCGATGCTGCGCTGCAATATAAGAGGTGTCTTGGGAGGAATCTGACAGGAACCAAGGCAATGAGCACACGTTTTCGTCCTATCCACTGCGGGTTTGAAACCCTGCGCGTCGCAAGCGATCCGGTTCGCACCACACAGGGTTACAGCCGTCTTGGCTTTGCCACCAACGAGCAGATGATCGCCCGCGGCACCGGCGTCAGCAGCCGGACGACACGCCCTGCCGCGATCTTCGCGGATTTTCAAGAATACTGAGATGAATGCGCGGCCCGGCATCGGGCTGCTGCTTCCGACGAAGTTGAGCGCGATCACCTCCAGTGAAGGAAATCGCGTATGCGCTAGACCGTTGCCGGCGCCCTGACCGGCATGCGCTCGAATTCTGCCTTGGCGAAGTGGAAAGCCTGATCCACATAGGCAAATTTGACCGCTTGCCATGCGCAATATTCGCGGACAAATTCACGCGAGACCCAGAGTTCCGTCTTCTTCGGCTCGTCGTACCACCCGACGCAGCCTCGCTGCACCGCTTTTGCGAAGAGACGCTGCAGATGCGTTCGCGACATCATGAAATCGCTGGCAAGATTGCGGGTTTCGACCCGCCCGACACTGAATCTCTCCGCATCCGCGCCGTCGAGGTCGACCCTTGCCAAGAGGTGATCCACCACCAGCCCGCCGGCCGCCGTCCACAAGAAGAGCCCGATCTGCGCGGGCGGCTCCCGCCAGGCGGTATCTTCAAGACAGTTGCGGGCAAGCAGAGGCTGAGCGATCCGGATCAGTTCAGGGTGCGCCTGGAAATAAGCGGCGCGATCGCTGTCGTCCAATAAATCGAGGGCGGTGAGATTGGCGAGAAGCCATCCACACATGGCCTGATGGCTGACTTCGGTGGGTCCGAAATGGCGCGGGCGGCGGCGCCCCGCCTCGCCCGATGCATGCGCGATAAAGCGATAGGTGAAGAGTTCCTCGATGAAGTTTAGAACAGTGTTGCGGCTCGCCACCTTGTATTGCGTAATGAGAGCCGTTAACGCGACTGCCGAGAAGCCCGACGAGGGATCGTTGGAATCGTGCTGCATCGCAAGCGCATAGGCTGTTTGGGTGAGGAGCCAGCGCTGATGTGAGGTGAGCATGCGGGCGAGACGCGGAGCGGCGTCGAACATGCTCCGCAAAGTGCCAGCTAGATGACGGATGCTGAGCAGAAAGCCGGGATGTCGCGACAGTTGTTCCGCCGTAAAGCTCATACGCACCTCCGCTCGCAAGCCAGCGTTCGGGGGCAGCGAAGGGCAGGAACCAGGTCCGGCATCAGCAGCCAATCAGACATGCAAGGCTTTGAATAAATGACGTTTCGTCATTTTCAAGAACCACATTCACAGACTGGTTGGTATCCTAAGATTTCGCCAGTGGGCGGCGGTAACTCTATCGATATACTCAGGTCTTCGGCCCGCCCACTTGCCGCGCGCGGCGGCGTTCCAGACCGAGCTGATGTTCCCGGTAGATAATGAATATCCCGGCTGCGATGACAATCGCCGTTCCGACCATCATATGGCCCCCCGGGACATCGCCAAAGAGGAAATAGCCAATGATGCCGCCGAGAAGGATCGAGGTGTATTCGAAGGGCGCCACCGTCGATACCTCCGCATGACGGTAGCTTTCCGTCAGAAGGATTTGCGCAACGCCGCCGCAAAAACCGGCCGCGACCAGCAGAAGCACCGTCCGAAGTTCGAGCGAAGCCCAGCCGAATGGCAGGGTCGCGAGAGAGAAGAGCGATGCGATGATCGAGAAGTAAAGAACGATCGTGGCCGTCCTTTCCTCTTCGACCAGCTTGCGAACTTGGATCATCGCCATGCCGCCGAGCACGGCGGCAATCAGGACGCAAATCGCTCCCACCGCCTGCTCCGCCTCCATGCCACCCTGCCTGAAAAGCGTCAGCTTCGGCCATGAGACGATGGCGACACCCACCATACCGAAGAAGACCGCACTCCAGCGGTAGATTCTGACCGTCTCGCCGAGGAACACTGCCGCGAATATCACCGCGACCAGGGGCATTGCATAGCCGAGTGCAATCGCCTCCGGCAGCGGCAGATGCAAAAGACCGTAGAAGCCGAAGCCCATGGAAACGATCCCGATCGTACCGCGCTTCAGATGGCCGATCGGATTTGCCGTATAAAAGGCCGCTTGCAGCTGCCCGCGATAGGCGAGGTAAGCCATGATCGGAAAGAGCGCGAAGAAGGAGCGGTAGAACGTCACCTGCCCCGGTGCGATATCTGTACCGCCGAGCTTGATAAAGGTTTGCATGCCGAGAAAGACGACCACCGAGGCCACTTTGAACGCAATACCTCTCAGCGGATTTCCAAAGGCCGGCTGCATGTCAGAACTCGTGTTAAAGTTGTTTATGGCAGGAAAGCACGCCAGATTCGACGCATCATGACTGTGGCAGGCGTTTTGTCCGATGAACAGTCAAAAATGACAATATTTGGTTCTTCGCTCCCGTACATTTTCATTGGCCAACATTCATCAGCAGTCGGATGGGTGTGGTACGGGTGTCGTTCAGCGGACCGGGGACGATGTTGGCGTGCGGTCTGTGCTCAATCTGAGATAGCGCGGTTTGTCCTCCAAGCATCTCCACCATTGCGTCCATGAAACTTGCTTTGCTTGCATTCGCTTTAAAGTTATTTCAGACTTTATTGTAATTATGCCGGCAAATTTAACGGCAGAGCATTCGCTTCTGTCTCAGGCATCGACAACGGTCTTCAGGGAACACAATGCGTACAGACATGGGCCAGGTCATCAATCTGGCAGACTACCGCCCCACCGATTTTGTGTTGGA
>NZ_JBNDHS010000136.1:0-12769 GCF_056755095.1 Rhizobium sp. SVR5-9E
AACCTTAGGAAGGTCGTAGAGGTTGATGAAGGCCGACTACTCGTGCTCGAAAGTAAATCGTCCGCACACTCCAATGCTTCCCATGTGCGTACAGTGAAAACGACCACGACGGTCGGTTAAGGCTCCTGATGATGGCCAGGTCGCGCTCGAGGTCTCCGGTCGGTCATGATCGGCAGCAGGCGGTTGTCGGCGAGTTTGACAAGCGCGGACGGGATTTCTTCCTTATCCTAGCCGGCTTCTTCCGCGGCTCCGCCATCCGGGAGAACACGACCTTCCATTGCCTCCTGACATCGCAGGAAGCGATCCGGACGGGCCGAGGGAAGAGAAGAGATCTTGTCCATCACGAGGAGAAATGAGTCGCCCGCACTTGGTCACGATATCCAGGCACGGCTGAACCCCGCATCCTCCGATTTGAGGAGAAGGAAGGCTTCGCTGAACCGGGCGAGTGTCAGGCAACTGGCGGCGGCGATGACCGTCCAGACCGCGCTGTTCAATCGCGCGAACTCGGCCGGGCGGAGTGGGGAAGCGCTCGCCGTTTTCTCCGGGCTACCCTGCTCCCGGACACCGAAGGTCAGCAGGAAAACCGCGAGAAAAGCAGGCACTGCGGCGATCCAGAAAATCGTCAATACATCTCCGCTCAACACCGGCATCAGGGCGACCGCGGCGAGGGGCCTCCACGCCGCGCTCAACCAGTCGAGGTTAACTTTACAGTGCCGGTGTTTGAGGAGCTGATTTGCGCTTGGACCGAGAGAATTTACCGGTCATCAAATTTGATCGCTTGTGAAGTGGGCATTGGTGCCCGGATCACCTTCGGAGAAGATCGAGAGACGCCGACGAGTTTACAAGCTCCCGCCGCCTGACGCAGCAGGGGGCCCTGACCATCACCAGATGATAACCGCCGCCCCACGGGGGCGGTTATTCAATAAAGTTGGAATTCTTGTCTTCCCTCACATGCTTTCTTCTGCAGGAACTTAAATGCAAAAAGCATGTTAGGGCTGCCTTAGGAGGAGAGATGACCGCCTCACAGGCTCAGCCGGTGCAAGAGAAGTTGAAACTGCAACGCAGGGCGCTCGCCGATTTCGGTCTGTTTGCCTTTCGATGCGACGACATCGACAGCCTGCTTCATCGTGCTACGGAACTCGTTTCGGGAGCGCTCGAGGTGCCTCTTGTGAAGGTGCTCGAGCATCTTCCAGGTCGTGGCGAGATGCTCATCCGCAGCGGCGTCAATTGGCAACCCGGTGTCGTCGGACACGAGACCTTCGGCGACGATGTGAAATCGCCCGGCGGCTATGCCCTCAGGGCAGGTCGACCTGTCGTATCTCCCAACATAGATGCGGAAGACCGCTTTGAGGTCCCCGAGGTTCTGCGCCGTCATAGCGTCAGGAGCATGGTCAACGTCATCATCGCCGGGCAGGAGGCGCCATTCGGAGTGCTGGAGGTTGACGCCCAGGAGCCGCGGGAGTTCAGCGACGATGACATAGCTTTTTTGCGTACATACGCGAACCTGCTCGCAGCGGCGATCGAGCGGGTTCGAACACATGATGAACTCCGACGCTCAGCCAGGGAGCAGGGCATTCTAGCGCGAGAGCTGGGGCATCGGGTTAGGAACCTCCTCGGCCTTGTCCAGGCACTTGCCTCCCAGACGTCGACAAAGGACCGCACCGCCGAAGAGTTCCGCCGCGCGTTCATCGCCCGGCTGCAGGCATTGTCGGTAGCCGAAGGCCTCGTCTTCGAAAGCAACGAGGAGCGGGCGGATGCGCTGACGCTTGCAGGCGAGGTTCTCGCGCCCCATCAACAGGACGATCCAGGGAAAATCGCTGTCGAGGGTGTATCGGTCCGCCTGTCTCCGAGACAGGGGCGCATGTTTGGCCTAGCGCTACATGAACTGGCTACGAACGCAGCAAAATACGGAGCACTCGGCCTCGCCCAGGGGACGGTACGTCTCGACTGGCGTGTGGAGAAAGCAAGCGGGGGGCGCAGTCAACTCTCTTTGACATGGCAGGAAGCGGACGGGCCAGAGATCACCCCGCCTGAACGAAAGGGTTTCGGCACCCGCCTTCTGGAGGATGTCGTCACGCATGAACTGAATGGCGACGCGGAACTCGTCTTCGAGCAGTGGGGCCTTCGCTACCATCTCAAATTTCCCGTGGATGGGGAACCATGATGACCGACGGCTTGCATCGGGCGCTCTCCGGGCGGCGGATCCTCGTCGTCGAGTACGAACGGCTGATTGCCCTGGATATGCGGGACATTCTCGAAGAGTGGGGCTGCACGGTGCTCGGACCGGTCGCGACCGCCGCAGCGGCGTTGGGACTGATCGAGGACGACCGTCCGGACGCCGCCGTTCTGGACGTCCATCTGAACGGCGAGACCTCCGAGCCGATCGCCGACGCCCTTCGGGCTTGGGGACGCCCTTTCCTCACCGCCTACCAGCGGCGCCATCTCACCGGATCCTTGAGGGGCGCGCCCGTATTGAAAAAGCCCGTCGATGCGAAGAAGCTGAGGCAAGAGCTGTCCGATCTGCTTCACGATACTACCCGCCATTGAGAGCGGTCCGATGGTTCGACTCCCTTCAAGGCGACCAAATGGGCGATGCTGGAAACGAGTTACATGCCTTCGCGACTCGCCTTGGTCTAGGGACCATCTCTATCTTTTCCCGAAATTGATACCGGCGGATTCGAACGCTAGCGTAACAAGCCGAAGATTGCTTTCTGCATTTCTCCCCCTCTCTCGACGCGCGAAGAGACCGCGGTTGCCCAGTATGTTGATCTGGAACGTCTCCCAATCGCCGACGAACAAAGGCATACGGGGGGCGTTGGTCTTGTTGCACCGACGCGCGCAAGGGTGGCCTGTTTCAGCAGTGGCCGCGATGATTGCACAAAGCAGGCTGGTAGAACAGGCCGTCAGGACGCCATCCATCCGCCATCGACCAGCATATTGTGCCCGGTAATATACGTCGCCTCATCGCTGGCGAGGAACAAGGCGGCATTTGCGACATCAAGCGGCCTGCCCAGCCTCAGCATCGGAGTACGCCGATGCGAGTAATCCAGCATGTCCGGATCGACAGCGCGTCCGGATTTTCCGGTCAGGATTTTTCCAGGAGCCACGGCGTTGCAGATGATGTTCTGGCTGGCATAGTCGGCCGCTATCTGTTTGGTCATGTAAACCAGGCCGGACTTGCTGACGCCATAGGCAAAATCACCTGGCGCCGAGACCATTCCGTGTTGCGACGAAATGTTGATGATACGCCCGCGGGCTTCGTTGACGATGTCCTGCTTCAGCATGATGCGGACCGCGGCACGGCTGCAAAGAAACGCACCTTTCAAATTAACGTCCATGACGCGATCCCAATCGGCTTCCTCGGTTTCGGCAAGCGTTGTCGGTGCATGGATCGCGGCGTTGTTGACAAGGATGTCGAGCCGGCCGAAGTGCGCGACGCTTTGCGAAAATACGCGGTCCACCTCACCGGATTTGGCAATGTCGGCCTTGATGAACATCGCCTTCGATCCGATCGCAAGAAGGGCATCAAGTACAGGCGGACCGCCCTCGACCACGTCGGGCGTGATGTCGACCGCCACGATGTTGGCGCCTTCTTCGCAAAACCGGAGCGCGATCGCACGGCCGATGCCTGATGACGCGCCGGTGATGATAACGGTCTTGTTGCTCAGCCGCATGGATTGTCCTCGCTTCGGATTGGTTCATCGCCAAGCGCCGTCAGCCAGGACACGTAGTCCCTTGCCGCGGCGGGACCGGTCAGGCCCGGCCGGAAACCGACATCGGTGCTGATGCGGGCGATGTCGAGCGCCGCACGGTCCTTCGCGAGGCCGATTATCACGTTGGGGCTCTCTGCATGCCCGGCGATGCGCCAGCCACACGCCCACGGCTGGCTCTCGAGCTGCTCGCACCATTCGGCGAGATCAGACATGGATCCGCCGCCCAGATTATAGAGGTTGTGGGGCAGGTAATCGGCCAGCAGCAGAGCCGCAAGACCCTCGCCGGCGTCGCGGCTATAGAGCCAGTCACCGGTGAGCGGCCGGGGGAGGACGACATGTTCGCCGCGCCGCCACAGGTCGACGACTTGGGCATGCGGACTGAGAAGCGAGCGCAAATCGGTCTTGTATTCCCAAGGCCCGTAAACCGGCCCCAGCCTGACGATCGTCAGGTCTATCTCATAGAGCTCGCAAAGCCGTCTGGCGGTATTTTCTGCGGCAAGCTTGGTGATGCCGTAGAGACTGAGCGGCGCCGGCACGGCCGTGTCCTCCCGATAGGTTGCGCCGGGAGGCGGCGTCTCGCCATAGACGGCAACGCTGCTAGCAAGCAACACCTTCGGACGCCGCTCCAGGCGTGACAGAGCGCGCATGAGGTTGGCCGTACCGCCGATGTTCACGGCCACGACGGAGGAAGGATCGCGCATTTCGGCAGCACGATCGGGCGTCACGGCCGCCAGATGAACGACCGCCTCGGGCTGTGTCGCTGCCAGCAGTTCGTCGAGCGCGGTGCTGCTGGTGATATCGCCAAGCCGGGGCACCTGCCCCAGCATCTCCGCAAGCATCCTGGGCATAGGATCGCGACCGAACAGCACCACGTCCCGGCCGGCTCGCTGCAATGCCTCGGCAAGGGCAAGGCCCACGAACCCCGTTCCACCTGTTATCACGATACTCATCGCTGATTGCTCCCGATGATGGCGCGTCTCTCCATTCGCGATACCCAGTGAGAGAAGGGCCAAAGCATGATGAAGAAGATGACGGCGGCTGCAGTCAGCGGTGTCGGATTGTAGGTCTGCTCCTGGGCGACGCGTGCCGAACGCAGGAGTTCGGGCAGTGCCACCATAGAAGCGATCGAGGTCGTCTTGATCAATTCCAGGGAGTTGCTGGCGAGGGGCGCCAGAACCTTGCGCAGGACCTGGGGGAGGATGACGAGCAGCATCGTGTGGAAGCGGTGAAGTCCGAGTGCCGCCGCAGCTTCGTGCTGGCCCCTGGGGATAGACAGGAGACCCGCACGGAAGATTTCGCCGAAATAGCCGGTATTGTTGATGACCAGTGCCACGACGACAGCGGTGAAGTTGCCGAGCGTCAGTCCGAAAAAGGGAAGGCTGTAGAAAATCAGGATCAACAGGACGAGCACTGGAAAGGACCGCAGGAGGTCGATGACCATGACCACAAGACGCCGAGTGAGCGGGCCGCCGAAGCTGTATATCATCGCGACACCGAAGCCGGAGAGCACGGACAACGGCAGGGAGACAAGCGCAAGCAGGATCGTCACTTCAAGCCCTTGCAGAAGCAGCGGGTAGATCTGCAGAAAGGATTGAAAGCTCACAAAATTCTGGATGAAAAGATCCATGGCCACTCCTCAATGCGCATGTGCATAGCGCTTTTCCATCACGCGGCTCAGGAAGACGAGCGGGATGAAGAAGGCCAGATAGAAGGCGGCCGCCAATGTCAGCGGCGACGGGTTGGCGTAGATCGACATGGCGCTCTGGGCGCTGCCCAGCGCCTCGGGAAGGGAGACGGCCGCGCCAAGCGCCGTGCCTTTGGTGATCGCGATCGAGCGATTGGTAATCAGCGGAATGGCGAGCCGGATCGATTGCGGCAGAATGATCAGCCGGAGCGTTAGCGCACGGGATATGCCGAGTGCCGAGGCTGCCTCCCACTGGCCCCTGGAGACTGCCATGATCGTCGCCCAGAAAATTTCTGCGGAAAAGGCGGCAAGGACGGCGGCAAGCGCCAGCGCCGTCGCAAAGAATGGCGAGAAGGTGAGCCCCAGATAGGGCAGACCGAAATAGATGAAAATGATGATGACCAGCTGTGGCAGCGTGCGGAACACCTCGACATAGACGGTCACCAGACCGTTCAGCAGCCGGCTGTTGGTGCAGCGCAGGAGCGCAAGTCCAAGCCCTGACAGGACGCCGATGACGATCACGCAGACGGCCACTTCGACCGTGAGGATGAAGCCGGAAAAAACCTCGGGCAACGCCTGGGTGATGACCGGGCCATTGAAGTAGTTTTCGAGAATCTGATCCATGTAACCCTCGCCGTGGAGCGCGGCGCGGCTTTGCCGCGCCGGATCTGAACAGGGTTAGTTGCAGGCGAGTTCGTGCGGCTTGTCGTCGTAGCCCTTGAAGCCTGGCGCGCCATAACCGGGATAGACCGTCGTCAGTGCGGTGCCGTCAGCAGGCTTTTCGCCGTACCACTTCTCGTAAAGCTTCTCCATCGTGCCATCCTGCTTCAGGCACTCGATCGCGCCCTCGATCTTGTCGCGATAGGCTTCATCCCCATAGCGGAAAGCATAACCGAAGTTGCGGCCGTTGAAATCCTTGAAGCCGACCTCGATTGCCGCATTCTTGCTCGCCGCGTAGACTGTGGTCGGGATTTCGTTCAACGCGGTAAACGCCCGGTGGGTGATGACGGCCTGTACCGAATCCGGGAAGGTTTCGTAGCGCTGCACCTCGAAGCCATATTTTTCCGCGTTCTGCGTCGCCCAGGTGTCGGAGATGGTGCCGCGGTTGACAGCCAGCACCTGGCCTTTCAGACCATCGAGCGAGGCGAGCTTTTCGCCTTTGCGCACGAGGAAGCCGTTGCCGGTTGCGAAGAAGGGCTCGGTATAGAGCATCTTTTCCGACCGCTCCTGCGTGATGTTGAGCGGGTTGACGGTGAATTCGATGCGTTTCGAAAACAGCGCCGCAAACAGGCCGGAGAAGTTGATGTCCTGCACGTCGACCGACGGCCGCCCGACCTTCTTCGAGATCGCATTGACGAGATCGACGCCAAACCCTTCCGGGCCGCTTGCGCCGCGCACCATCCACGGCGCGACGCCGAAATCGGAGCCGACGACCAGAGGCTGATCCTGCGGGTGGTCATCTGCAAGAGCCGGTGCGCCGGAAAGCCCGAACGCTGCAAGCGTCGTCAGAAGTGCGATTGAGCTGATTGTTTTTTTTGTCATTGCATTCCCCTTTTCTATTGCTGGCGTTGATTATTGTGACGGCTGATGATGCTGGTGCCAGTGCCTGGCAATGTCGCCGCGGCGGCAGACCCAGACGCCGTCGTGGCGCGCGACATGATCAAGAAAACGCTGCAGCCCGGCCGCCCTGCCGGGATGGCCTGCAATGCGCAGATGCAGCCCGACCGACATCATTTTCGGCGCATGTCTACCCTCGGCGTAAAGGAAATCGAATGCGTCGCGCAGGAACTGGAAGAACTGGTCGGCAGTGGCGATCGCGCCGCGCATGAACTTGGCGTCGTTATTGGTCAGGCTATAGGGAACGACCAGCTGATTGCGGTCGCCGACTTTCACCCAATAGGGCAGTTCCTCGTTATAGGCGTCGCTGTCGTAGGAAAATCCGCCATGCTCGACCAGCAGGCTGCGGGTGTTGAGGCTGGGGCCGTAGCGGCAATACCAGCCCTCGGGTGCGCTGCCGATCGAGGCCTTGATGCTGCGAACGGTTTTTTCGATCCGCTCACGCTCCTCGTCGAGCGAAAGCCCGCGATGATGCTCCCAGCGCCAGCCGTGGGCACAGACGTCGAATTTGCTTGTCCGCAGATAGCCGGCGATTTCGGGGTTTCGCTCGAGCGCCAGGGCGCATGCCATGACGGTGGCGGGCAAGCCTCGTTCCTCGAGCAATCGCGCCAGGCGCCAGAACCCGACGCGGCTCCCATATTCGAACATCGACTCAGCGGCGAGATCGCGGCCGGCAAACGAGCCCGAACCGCCTTCCGTCAGGGCAGCCTCGCTGACTGCGTCTCCGTCCGGGATTGAGGGCTCGGAGCCTTCCTCGACATTGAGGACGATGTTCAGCGCCAGCCGCGCTCCATCGGGCCATTTCGGATCGTAACCATTGGCGCCGTAGCCGATAAAATCCCGTGTCAGGTGGCTGGTCGGTTTCATGTCTCAAGCCTCCTGATTGATCGCCACAGGCGTTGGCAGCTCATAGAATTCATCATTGGCGGCCTTGTCGGTGACCCCCATCGTGACGAAAAATTCCGCGGGCGCGTTGAAGGCGGAAAGTGGTGCATGCCACACATTGCGCCGGTAGATGACGCCCTGTCCGGGGCCAGCCTCATAGGCATGGATCCGTTCCAGATCGGGGCTGCCGTCCGGATTGCTCGGGCAAGTCACCACAAGAAAGCGCGTGTCGCGAAGCGGCACGAAAGCCTGGTCCGAGAAGGGATGCCGTTCCAGGAATTTGACCTGCGCCGGAAGGCTTGTCGCCTCGACGACTTTCGACACCCAGAAGGCGCGGCGCATGTCATCCTGTTCGTGCGCAAAGTCGATCGAGAGCGGCCGCCGGCGCTCATCACCCTGATGTTCGATGACATCGCCGAAATCCATAAAGTCGGCCTGTTTTAGCGGTTGAACGATCCTGCTCACATCAACTCCATATAAATCCCACTGGGATACCAATGGGGCACGATATGAAGTTAGCGACAAAAAAATGGGTTTGTAAAGCGCAAATCCCGCGTTTGATACTGTGAGCGAACCAGCGGGACCCCGCTGGGATTGCTCGGTGCCCTCTCATCGTCTAAGAGAAGACAGCGGGAAAACTCTCAAGGATTGAATGTGGCGGACGAAGCAACCATCACGACGGGAAAAGACCAGACGAAAATCTCGGAGCAGGCCTATCAGTATCTGAGAAGCCTGATCCTGGCGCGTGAGCTTGGTCCCGGCGATGTGTTTACCGAGCGCAAGCTTGCCGAGCAGATCAAGGCGTCGCGGACACCGCTGCGGGCCGCCATCAACCGCCTTGTGGGCGAGGGCCTTGTGTCGCGCCTGTCGAATGGCAGCATCGTTATCAGGCAGGTGGCGATCGAAGAGCTGATGGAAATCCTGGTGATCCGCCGTCTGCTCGAGGGCGAAGCCGCCGCGCAGGCAGCCCACCGCAGCACTCCCGGCAGCGTCGACGCCATACTGGAAAAGAGCCGGGCGATCGTCTCGGATCCAAGTTTGGAATTCGACCCGTTCTGGGAATATGACGATGAGTTTCATCTGTTCATCGCCGATGCCAGCGGCAAGCCGATGCTGGCGCAATATATCCGCAATCTGCGCGACAAGGCACGCATGGCACATGTCGTGCGCATGGAAAAGAATTTCGAGCAGCAGGCACGGGAGCATATCGCCGTCCTGCAGGCGGTAGCCGACAAGAAACCGGACGAGGCGCGCCAGGCAATGGCCGATCATATCGACCGCGTCCGCGAACGCTTCATGCGCTGGCTCTTTACGGATTGAGCCGCAGGACGCTAACCCGTGGTCAGCAGCTTGAGAAATCCCAGCCTGACCTGATCGATATGATTGCGCATGCTGTCCCTCGCAAGATCGCCATCGGCTGTTTGCAAGGCGCGTAGGATGGCGAGGTGCTCGATGCGGGTTTCGCTGAAACGCTGCGGAAGCTTTTCGACATTGCACATGCGAAGCAGCCGGCGCACCGTCAGCACCGACCGCTCAAGCCATCGATTTGCACAGGATTTCGCGATAAGCGCGTGCAGTTCGTCGTCAAGTCGCCAATGTTCCGCCGTGTCCTGGCTTTTCGCCGCTTCAGCCAGTTCGATCCGCTCGATAAGATCGCAAAGCTGATTTTCGGCGATCCTACCCACGGCAAGACAGGCGGCTTCGGCTTCGACGATCCGGCGAAACTGGATCAGCTGCGCAAAATCCTCCAGACCGAGTTCCGTGACCGTCAGGAACCCATTCGGCGTGCGGCCCGCAAGCCCTTCGCCAACGAGCCTCGCCAGGGCGGCGCGGATCGGCGTGCGGGAGACGTTCAACCGCGTGGCCAGCGCCCGCTCCTCCAGCAGCGCTCCTGAGCGCAGCTCACCCGTCTCGATCAGCAAGAGTATATGATCGTAGGTCAACTCCGACAGCCGGTTGGCCTCAGCGCCCGGGCGTTCCTTCATTGTCATCTCCCCATTTCGTGAGCGGCGGTTTGCCAATTTGCAGATTGACTCCGTCGAGCAGCTGTTGTTACGGTATCTTAGTGGGATACCAGCGGGATTGTATAGGGATTTCCCGCAAGAACCAAAAAGGGGAATGAAGAATGTTGAAATTTCTCATCTCGGCGACGGCCTTCTCCATCGTGGCGACCGTTGCCCATGCCGTCAGCCTCGATGACATCAAGACGCGCGGTTATCTGAATGCCGCAACCAGCGGCAACCTGCCGCCGGTCATCTTCCTCAACGAGAAAAACGAGCTGGATGGATATGACGTTCAGGTCGAGAAATATGTTCAGGACAAGCTCGGTATCGAAATCCGGCTGAACCGGGTTGATTTCGCGGGCATCCTGCCCGGGCTGCAGACGGGCCGTTTCGATGCCGTGTTCTCCAACATCAACATCACCAACGAGCGCAAGGCGACCTTCGATTATTCCATTCCCTATTCGCGATCGGCTGTCGTCGTGGTCAAGAGCGTCAAGGCCGCCGACATCAACGGTTATAAGGATCTGACCGGCAAGCGCGTCGGCGCGATCGGCGGCAGCAATGACGGCGACGTTCCGGCCCAGGAGATCGCCAAGAAATTCGGCGCCTTCGGCGAGTTCAAGGGCTATGCCGGCTATGCCGAGATGTTCCAGGACATGGCGATCGGTCGCCTTGATGCCATCGTTGCTCCCGACACCGCGGCTGCCAATTTCATCAAGCAGCGGCCAGGCATCGCGGCAATCGTCGGAGAACCCTATCAGGTCCGTTTCGTCGGCGTTCCCATGCCGAAGGGCTCGCCCGAGCTCAAGGCGGCCATCGATGCTGCCATCAACGAGATGCGCGAGAAGGGGCTTCTCGACCAGTGGGGCGCGAAGTATTTCGGCATCGAGCACTTCTCCTCGCAGCTGATCGACAAGGTCCCGTGACAGCGGTCAGGCCTCCCTTCTTTCGAGGGAGGCTTTTCATCTGAGGAGTTGCCCCAATGGATCTCGATTTTTCGGTCGTCTGGACATACCTGCCGACCCTGCTTCATGCCGCTGTCATGACGGTCGTCCTCACGCTCGTCAGCCAGTTCATCGGCACGATCGCAGGCTTTCTCCTGGCGCTCGGCCGGCTGTCGAAAATGGCGTGGCTGCGCTGGCTCGTGTGGACTTATGTCTGGATTTTCCGCGGCACGCCCGTGCTGCTTCACCTTTTCTTCGTCTATTACGCGGCGCCCGCATTCGGTATCACGCTCGATGCGTTTCCGGCTGCCGTGATTGCCTTCTCGGTCAGTTCGGCCGCCTATAATACAGAGATATTCCGGGCTGGCCTCCAGGCGGTTCATGTCGGCCAGATCGAAGCCGCCCAGGCGATCGGCATGCGTTATCCGGCCATCGTCCGGAAGATCCTGATGCCGCAGGCCGTACGCATCATCATCCCGGCCTATATGAGCAACTTCATCAGCCATACGAAGAATTCCTCGCTCGCATCGGCGATCACCGTTCAGGAACTGATGCTGACGGCCCAGATGATCTATTCGAGCACCTACCGGGCGATCGAAATCCTGACGGCGACCGGCGTCATCTACCTCTGCCTGACAAGCTGCCTGACGGGGCTTCAACTGCTGCTCGAGCGTCACATGCGCTTCGAGGACAGGGGGCTGAGCGCCCGCCGCCGGCGCTTGCTGAAGATAAACGACGGCGCAGTCCAGGCGCTCGAAGCAAGTGGGTGAGGATGGAACGATGAATGCGATGATCAAAGCCCACGACGTTCAGAAATCCTTCGGTCCCGTTCAGGCGCTGCACGGCGTCTCCATGGAAGTCGGCAAGGGCGAGGTTGTCTGCCTGATTGGCCCCAGCGGGTCCGGCAAGAGCACTTTCCTGCGCTGTATCAATCATCTAGAGGTCCCCGACAAAGGCGATATCCGCGTCGATGGCCGGCCGATCGGCTATGTGGAGACAGGCGGGCGCAGACGCCCGATGCGAAACCGGGAGCTGGCAGAGCTGCGGGCCGCGATCGGCATGGTTTTTCAGCTTTTTTATCTCTGGCCGCACCTCTCGGTGATCGAAAATGCCACGCTCGGGCTGACCGATGTTCGCGGGATCGCGTTTGATGAAGCGGTCGATCAGGGCCACAGGATGCTTGCCAAAGTAGGCCTTGCGCACAAGGCAGGCGCCTATCCCGATCATCTCTCGGGCGGGCAGCGCCAACGCGTGGCGATTGCCCGCGCGCTCGCCATGCAGCCCAAGGTGATGCTCTTCGACGAACCGACCTCCGCACTCGATCCGGAACTCGTCGGCGAAGTGCTGCTGACCATGGAGCAGGTGGCTGAGGAAGGCATGACGATGATCGTCGCGACCCATGAGATGGGCTTTGCCAAGCGGGTCGCCGACCGTGTCGTCTTCATGGATCTGGGGCGCGATATCGAATCGGGAACACCGGACGAACTCTTCGACAATCCAAAAAGCGAACGGCTTCAGCGTTTCCTGGAAAGGATCCTGAAGTGAGCGGCCGGGGCGGGGACCTCTCCGGCATGACCTGTATCGTGACGGGTGCCGGAAGCGGTTTGGGCGCCGCTACCGCCGCCACCTTCGCTGCCGCCGGGGGAAAGGTCCTCGCCATCGACCGCAGCTTCGATCCCCATCTCGCAGATATCGGCGGCATCGAGGCCGTAGAGGCCGACGTGACCGACGCCGGGACGCCGCAGCGTATCGCAGCTGATCTCGACCGGGTCGATGTGATCGCATGTTTTGCCGCCGTATCGATCGGCGGCAGCCTTGAGGCGGTCACCGATGAAACCTGGGCGCAGATCTATGACGTCAATGTCATCGGCACGATGCGCTGGATCAGGCCGTTCCTTCCATTGATGCGAACAGCAAAGCGCG
>NZ_JBNDHS010000137.1:0-12185 GCF_056755095.1 Rhizobium sp. SVR5-9E
ACGGCATCCGAAGGTGATCACCTCGACGCCGCTCACCGCGCCTCGGCTCCCTGCGCCTGATCACGCGACCATGAACCGGTCGAGGGATCGACGGTCCCCGACCATTCCCACTCGGCCGGACCCGTCATGATGACGTGATCGTCGCGTTCGCGCCATTCGATGGAAAGCGAGCCGCCGCCCGGGCTGCTGGCAACCTTAATCGCGACCTTGCGACCGGTGCGGCCGGTGCGGGCAGCCGAAACGGCGGTGGCGCAAGCGGCAGAACCGCAGGCAAGCGTCAAGCCGGCGCCGCGCTCCCAGGTCCGCGTGGTGATCGCCTCCGGCGAGGTGACCTGCGCCAAAGTGATATTGGCGCGCTCCGGAAACATCGGATGGTTCTCGAGCAGCGGGCCGAACCGGCCGAGATCGAAGGACATCACGTCCTTGTCCACCCAGAAGATCGCATGCGGGTTGCCCATGGACATCGTCGAGGGCGAGTGCAGCACCGGGTTGTCGATCGGCCCGATCTGCAGCTCGATGCGGCTCGTATCGTGGAATTCCTCGGCAAGCGGGATCTTGTCCCAGTCGAAAACGGGCTTGCCCATGTCGACGGAGATCGTGCCGTCCTCATGCTCGACGGCATTGAGGATGCCGGCGACGGTCTGGAAAGTGAAGACCTTCTTGCCGGTTTCGGAGGCCAGCGCCTGCACCACGCAGCGCGTGCCGTTGCCGCAGGCTTGCGCCTTTGATCCATCAGAATTCACGATATCGATCCAGGCATCGGTGCCCTGAGCCTTCGGGTCATGGATCGCCATGATCTGGTCGAAGGCGGTGTCCGGATTCGCATTGAGTGCAATCGCCGCACCCGGGGTCACCTTGTCCGGACGGCCGCGCATATCGACGACCAGGATCTTGTTGCCAAGCCCGTTCATCTTCGCGAATTCGACCGTTGCGCTCATGGGAACCATTCCTCTGTCATCGGCTGTATATGACGGAAATGCGGGGGAATTACCAGTGGGTGCGGCGGATGCCAAACTCTCCCCTGGAGCCTCGCCGCCGGAGAATTCCATGGCGGCTGGACGGCCTCATATTTAAGAATGATCACAACTATCTAGCGCTTTTCCTCGGTTGAAGGCATTCTTGGCGATCGAATGCGTGTTTTTGGCATGGGAGGATCGCCGATGCGCTGCGTCACGGTACTTGGGCCCTCGCAGACGGGGAAGTCAACGCTCGTCACAAAGCTGGCTTCGCTCGAAGGGACTCCGAAGAAGTCCGTTTCTCCTTACGGATTGAGCTTGACGGAATTCGAATTCGGAGGCGAAGCGTGGTGTGCGCTGGACACGCCCGGCACGAACGAGTCGCTGGCGCTTGCACAGGATTCGTTGCTGGCGAGTGACGCTTGCATACTCTGCGTGTCGCCGGCGCCGGAGGAGGCCGTGCTGGCGGCACCCTATCTTCGCGCTATCGAAGCCTCGGGAACGCCTTGTATCCTCTTCGTCAACCGGATCGACGAACCGCGCGGGCGGCTGCGCGACATCATCGCCTCCTTGCAGGCCTATTCGAGCCATCCGCTTGTGCTCCGGCAAGTGCCGATCCGCGAAGGAGAAACGATCGTCGGCCACTGTGACCTGATTTCGGAGCGCGCCTGGCGCTATCGCGAGGGACAGGCATCCGCCCTCATAGAACTACCCGCGAGTGCTGCCGAACGCGAGCACGAAGCGCGCTCCGAACTGCTCGAACAGCTTTCCGAATTCGACGACTGGCTCCTGGAAGAAATCATCGAAGATCGCGAACCGGCAAGCGACGCACTCTTTGCCATTGCCTCCCGCACGCTCAAGGAAAACAGGATCATTCCGGTGCTGTTCGGTTCGGCGTCTCACAGCAACGGCATCACGAGATTGATGAAGGCACTGCGCCACGAGGCGCCGCCGGTCGAAGCGCTGAAGAGCCGGCTGGCTGGCGCCGCCGGCGCCGACGAAGCGGCATTGGCTACCGTTAGCCTTCATGCCTATTACCGGGCAAACATCGGAAAGACGATCCTCGCCCGTGCGCTCACTGACGGTCTGAAACAGGGTACGACGCTCGGCGGCTCAGGGCTCGGCTCGGTTCAGGAGGCGGGAAACGGCCGCCCGCTTGCCGGCGGCGTAGCGCGTGGCGCCGTTTTCATGGCCGTCAAGTCGGACCATCTACCCGCTCCCGCCCTGCTGACCTCTGCCGACGTACTGGAGCCGCCCGCCTGGGCGGCCCCACCGACGCCGATGCTCGAGCGCATCCTCGTGCCGGGCAGCGAGCGCGATGAGACCAAGCTCTCGGCGACGCTGGCGAAGCTGGCTGAAACCGATCGCGGCCTGAAGGTGATGCAGGAAGAAGGGACGGGCGCACAGCTCATCTGTACGCAGGGGCCGGTACATCTGCGCGATCTATGCAAGACCCTTTCAGAGGTCTTCCGCGTCGAGGTGAGCGAACGCTCTCCGAACCCGATCTATCGGGAAACGATCTCGAAGCCCTCCAACGTCCATTACCGTCATCGCAAGCAGACCGGTGGTGCTGGACAGTTCGCAGACGTACAGCTCATCGTACGTCCCAACGAACGGGGGCAGGGTTTCACCTTCGACGAGACCGTCAAGGGCGGCACCGTTCCCCGAAACTACATACCGGCCGTGGAGGCTGGTGCCCGCGAGGCCATGGAAAAAGGGCCGCTCGGCTTTCAGGTGATCGACGTGGCGGTCACGCTGACGGACGGCCAGTACCACTCCGTCGACAGTTCCGATTTCGCCTTCCGGGCAGCCGCCCGAATGGGCGTCCGGCAAGCCTTGTCGCAGGCGTCTGCCGTGCTGATGCAGCCGGTTGCCCGTGTCGAGATCCACATCCCCTCTGTCTTCTCCGGCAGCATGGTGGCGATCGTCTCCGCGCTCAAGGGCCAGGTGCTTGGTTTCGATCGGGATGAGAACGCCAAAGGATGGGACCTCTTCCGCGCGCTGGTTCCGGGTGCAGCACTCGACGAGCTGGCGCGGGCTCTGCGCTCCGCCACGCAAGGGATCGGATATTTCTCCAAAGCGTTCGACCATTTTGAAGAGATCTACGGCAAGGAGGCTGACACGATCATCAATACGCACGGTTCCGGAACGCAGGCGCACTGATCAGGCCGCCGGCACGTCGAAGACCTCGCCTGCCCTGAGCGGCCGGAATCGCTCCGGAGAAACGCCGTGCTCGCTCATGGCTAATTTCAATGCTGTGACCGGCTCATCGATCGCCTCATCAGTCAGCTGGAACGTGGCGAAGTGATGCCCTGCCACGTAAGCAGCATTGGCCAACTTCATGCCGATTACAGCCTCCAACGGATTCTGATGCTGCCCCTTCATGAACCAGCGCGGTTCGTATGCGCCGAAGGGCAGGACGGCAAGCCGGAAGGCACCGTGCTTCTGCTGCGCCGCACTGTAATTGGCGCCGCCGTGAAAGCCGGTATCTCCGATGTGATAGATCTTGCCAGCCGGCGTCGATAGGACGAAGGCCGCCCATAACGCCATCCGGCGATCGCCGGTGCCGCGCGCCGACCAATGGTGCGCAGGCTCGGCATCGATGCTTATGCCGGCAAGCGAGATGCGCTCGCTCCAGTCCATCGCCGTCACCTGCATGTCAGGAACGGCACGGCGAACGATCGTATCGTTGCCGAGTGGGGTCACGACATGCGGCCGATGCTTCACCTGCAGCCGCTTGAGCGTTGCGATATCGAGATGATCGTAGTGGTTATGGGAAACAAGCACGAGATCGATCGGCGGCAGGTCGTCGAATGCGATGCCTGGTGCGACGACGCGCTTCGGGCCGGCAAAGGTGAAGGGGCTGGCGCGCTCCGACCAAACCGGATCGGTGAGGATATTGACGCCCGCGACCTGGATCAGCATCGTCGCATGGCCGACCATGGTCACCCGCAGATCGTCACCTTCCACGCGCAGGTCCGGTTTGGCCGGGGCGAACGGACTTGGAACCGACCTCGGCCATTGGTCACGGCGACCGCCGAACTGCCATCGCAGCAAATCGCGGAAGCCAAGAGGCTCGATGCCATCCGGATTGAAGAATTGCGTACCGTCGAAGTGATCGGAGGCGGGGCCTTGATAGTAAGGATTGGGTCTTTTGGCATTGGGCATGCGGAAGCGTTCCATTTGAATGGAAGAAGGATCTGGGTTCGCGCGCGTGCTTTTGAAAGTCCAGGGCGCGGTCTTTTCTAGGGCTTTCCCTTGACACCAGCCGCGTTTTCCTGTTTACCGCCGCTCAATCTGCGACGAGCACAAGCCTCGAGCCACCGACCGGGACCCGCAAAGGTATAAAGAGATCCCGGAGGTCCACACCCGACAGCGCGATGCGCCCTCGGGTGCTTTTTGGCTTTGCGTCTTGTTTTCGTCAAGGAAAAGCACGACGTTTCCGGGCATATTCCACCCGCCCGAAACGTATCAAGGAAGAGCCGATGTTTGAAAACCTCCAGGACCGTCTTGGATCCATCCTGAATGGACTGACAGGCCGTGGCGCGCTTTCGGAAGCCGATGTTTCCGCAGCGCTGCGCGAGGTTCGCCGTGCGTTGCTGGAGGCTGACGTCGCTCTCGATGTCGTGCGCCACTTTACCGACCGTGTGCGCGAAAAGGCCGTCGGCGCCGAGATCCTGAAGTCGATCAAACCCGGTCAGATGGTCGTCAAGATCGTCCATGACGAGCTGATCGAGATGCTCGGCGGTGAAGGCGTGGGCGTCGACCTTCATGCGGTTGCCCCGGTTGTCATCATGATGGTCGGCCTGCAGGGCTCCGGTAAGACGACGACGACGGCGAAGATCGCAAAGCGGCTCACCGACCGCGAGAAGAAGAAGGTGCTGATGGCGTCGCTCGATACGCGACGCCCGGCCGCCCAGGAGCAGCTGCGCCAGCTCGGCGTGCAGACCAATGTCGACACGCTGCCCGTGATATCAGGCCAGTCGCCGACCGATATCGCCGCGCGCGCGGTGCAGGCCGCGAAACTCGGCGGCCATGACGTCGTCATCCTCGACACCGCCGGCCGCACGCATATCGACGAGCCCTTGATGGTCGAAATGGCCGACATCAAGAAGAAGTCGAACCCGCATGAAATCCTCCTGGTCGCCGACTCGCTGACCGGTCAGGACGCCGTCAATCTGGCGCGTAATTTCGACGAGCGCGTCGGCATCACCGGCCTGGTGCTCACCCGCATGGATGGCGATGGACGCGGCGGCGCCGCTCTTTCGATGCGCGCCGTGACAGGCAAGCCGATCAAGCTGATCGGCGTCGGCGAGCGGATGGGCGAGCTCGAAGAATTCCATCCCCGCCGCATCGCCGATCGCATCCTCGGCATGGGCGACATCGTTTCGCTCGTCGAGCGCGCCGCCGAAAACATCGATGCTGAAAAGGCGGCCGCCATGGCCGCCAAGATGGCCAAGGGCAAGTTCGACCTGAACGACCTCGCCGACCAGCTGCGCCAGATGCAGAAGATGGGCGGCATGGGCGGCATCATGAGCATGATGCCCGGTATGGCCGGCATGAAGGACAAGATGGCCTCGGCCGGCTTGAACGACAGCCTGTTCGGCCGCCAGCTCGCCATCATCTCCTCCATGACCAAGGCCGAGCGCGCCAATCCGGACCTGCTCAAGCATTCTCGCAAAAAGCGCATCGCCGCCGGCTCCGGCACTGACGCCTCCGACATCAACAAGCTTCTCAAGATGCACCGCCAGATGGCGGACATGATGAAGATGATGGGCGGCAAGGGCAAAGGCGGCATGATGAAGCAGCTGATGGGCGGCCTTGCCGGCAAGATGGGCCTGGGTGGCCCCGGCGGCATGGGCGGCATGCCCGATCTTTCGAATATCGACCCGAAGCAGCTCGAAGCGCTTCAGAAGCGGGCTGAGGCTGCGGGTCTTGGAAAGCCGGGCGGGGGCATGCCCGGTCTCGGTGGTATGCCGGGGGGGTTACCGGGCCTTGGCGGCGCGAAGCTGCCGGGCCTCGGCGGTGGTTTCCCGGGCTTGCCCGGATTGCCGAAGAAGAAGTGAAAGGATCGCCTGTCCCATGATTGATCCAGAAGTCAAAGCCCAGCTTTCGAGCTATCGCCAGTCGATCGACAATATCGACGCCGCGCTCGTTCACATTCTGGCCGAACGTTTCCGCTGCACCAAAGAGGTCGGCGTACTGAAGGCCAAATACAAGCTGCCGCCGGCTGATCCGGCGCGCGAAGAATACCAGATCGCCCGTCTTCGGCAGCTTGCCGAAGACGCGCATCTGGATCCGGATTTCGCCGAGAAGTTTCTGAACTTCGTCATTAAGGAAGTCATCCGGCATCATGAGCAGATCGCTGCGGATCACGCTGAACAGAGCGCTGCAGCAAAATGAACCATACCGCCCCACGAAGCGGTCAAGAAAAGCCTAAGGAGTAAATGAATGGCACTGAAAATTCGTCTCGCCCGCGGTGGCTCCAAGAAGCGCCCGTACTACCACATCGTTCTCGCCGACGCCCGTTCGCCGCGCGACGGCCGTTTCCTGGAAACCCTCGGCTCCTGGAACCCGATGCTCGCCAAGGACAACGACGCTCGCATCAAGCTCGACAACGACCGCATCAAGCATTGGCTTGAGCAGGGCGCACAGCCGACCGACCGCGTTCTGCGCTTCCTCAACGAAGCCGGCCTCGCAAAGCGCGACTCCAAGAACAATCCGGAAAAGGCAAAGCCGGGCAAGAAGGCTCAGGAGCGCGCTGCTGAAAAGGCTCAGAAGGCTGCTGACGCCGCCGAAGCTGCAGCTTCCGCAGAATAATTTCGGGATCATATCCTGATCGGACGGGCGGCATGGCGACATGCCGCCCGTTTTCGTTTTCATTCTGGCGGACTTCGTTTATGAGAAGCCAGATTTCCGGCTTCACATGAAGGGTCCCATGACAAAGCTTGAAAACCCCGTGCTGATGGCGACGATTGGCGGTGCGCAGGGCATCCGGGGCGAAGTGCGTGCCAAGGCTTATACCGCCGACCCCACGGCGCTCGGCGATTATGGCCATCTCCACAGCATGGACGGACGGAGCTTCGAGATCCTCGAAATCCGCGAGATGAAGAATGTCGTCGTCGTTCGTTTCCGTGGCATCAACGATCGCAATGCTGCCGAGGCGCTCAACGGCCTGGAACTTTACATCGAGCGCGACAATCTACCCGACGACGAGCTGGAGGAAGATGAATTCTTCTACGCCGATCTCGAAGGGCTGGAAGCTTTGGACGACAAAGGCGTCAGCTACGGCACCATTACGGGCGTTTTCGACTTCGGTGCGGGCGACCTGCTGGAGCTGAAAGGCCCTGGCAAACGGCCCGTCCTCATCCCCTTCTCCGAAGCTTCGGTTCTCGAAATCGATCTCGAAGGCGGCACGATCCTGATCGATCCGCTGGCCGCGGGCCTCGTCGAAGATCCGGAAGACATATCGGGGCTCGCCTCCGGCAAGCCAAAGAAAAAGAAGTAACGCCATGGCTTTCCGGGCGACCGTGCTCACCCTTTACCCGGAGATGTTTCCGGGACATCTCGGCGTCTCGCTGGCCGGCAAGGCAATCGAGCGCGGGCAGTGGTCTGTGGATACCGTTCAGATCCGCGATTTTGCGACGGATAAACACCGCACGGTCGACGACACGCCGGCCGGCGGCGGCGCGGGCATGGTGCTGAAACCCGATGTGCTGGCACGTGCGATCGACAGCGTCTCGGAAGCCGGCAACCGCCCCAAGCTCCTGATGAGCCCGCGCGGCAAGCCGCTGACGCAAGAGCGCGTGCGTGAGCTTGCGGCGGGTGAAGGCGTCATCATCGTCTGCGGCCGCTTCGAAGGCGTCGACCAGCGGGTGATCGAGGCGCGCGATCTCGAAGAGGTTTCGATCGGCGATTATGTGCTTTCCGGTGGCGAGCCCGCAGCCCTGATCGTTCTCGACGCGATCGTACGTATCCTGCCCGGCGTGATGGGCAACGATCTGTCTGGTCTGCATGAGAGTTTCGAAGGCGGCCTGCTCGAGCATCCGCACTATACGCGCCCGCAGGCATGGGAGGGCCGTGAAATTCCGGCAATCCTCACTTCGGGCAATCATGGCGCCATCGAAAAGTGGCGCCATGAACAGGCCGTCGCCCTGACGAAGCAACGGCGACCCGACCTTCTGGAAGAATAGGACGCCCGGCCGAAACCGGGCGCGCATTATCGGTCAGGTAGCGGCGCCGACAGCAGAGCCGCGTGCGCTCATGCGCAGCACATAATAGACCACGCCACCGATGCCGACGCCGAAAAACCAGCCGTAGGTTCCCCACCATTCCGGCAGAATCGACGTGAAGGTCGGCAGGATCGACGAAAACAGCGCGCCGATCACGAAAGCGATGAAGGCATTCGTATGCCAGCCGCCCTGGAAGCGGAATTCGCCGTCTTCCTGATAGAGCGCCGCCACGTTCAGCTCGCCCTTCCTGATCAGATAGTAGTCCACCATCATGACCCCGAAGATCGGGCCCATCGTCGAACCGATGAAATTGACGAAATGTGCCGCCCCCGTCTCCCACGGCGCGAACGGATAGAGCACCAGCGCAATCAGTGCGGCGATGTAGCCGCCCCGCTTGAAGCTGATCTGGCGCGGGAAGACGTTCGAGAAATCAAACGCCGGCGAGACGAAGTTTGCGACCACGTTGATGCCGAGCGTTGCGACGGCAAAGGTGAGGGCCGCAAGCAAGGCCAGAAACCAGCTGTCGAACTTCGCCGAGATCGCTTCCGGATGCAGCAGCACCTCGCCATAGACGATGAACGCCGCCGTGGTCGTCACGCCTGCCACAAGGCAGAAGGCCAGCAGATTGATCGGCAGGCCCCAGAGATTGCCCTTGCGCAAGGTTTTGGTGTCCTTGGCGTAGCGGGAGAAGTCGCAGAAGTTCAGGTAAAGCGCCGCAAAATAGGTGATCCAGGTGGCGGCGACGGCCGCAAGCGCCGGGAAGGAACCGGGCTCGCCGGGAACCCCAGCATCCTTCGTTTTCTCCAGCAGCACGTCGCGCGGGATTTCGCTACCGAAGGAGAAGGTGCCTGCCTTCACCACGAGATAAACGGCGAGGATGAGCATCATGATCCAGACGGCCGGACCGGCCAGATCCTGGAACTTGCGCACCGTCTCCATTCCGCGCTGGATGATGAGCAACTGCAAGGCCCACACGACGACATAGCAGATAACTTCGAGGGTCGAATGGCCGAGCATGTGGCTGTTCTGGTGGAACGCCAGCATGTTCTCGTTACGGACGAGAAGGGCGACGATCGCGCCGGATGCGGCCGCCGTCTGGGCGCCGTACCAGAAGCAGGCGACCACGGCGCGCACCAGCGCCGGCACGTTTGCCCCGAAAGTGCCGAACGAGGCTCGCGCCAGTACCGGAAACGGAACGCCCGTCTTGACGCCGGCATTGCCGACCAGGCTCATTAGGAAGAAGATCACCAGCGACCCGATGCCGATGGCGATCACGAAGTTGATGAAGCTGCCGCACAGTAGAAAAAGGCTGGCGGCTAGATAATAGCCCCAAAGGCTATGAACGTCCGATGTCCAGACGTTGAAGATGCTGAAAGCTCCCCACTTTCTTTCTTCTGCCGGCGCAAGATCTTCATTGTGGAGCGAGGCAGACGGATTCGTTATTGTCATGATTACCCCTCTAAGTTCCCCTGGGCAAATCGAGGCCCGTGGCGAATGTGCCGCAGGAATGGGGATTTGACAAATATTTAATCGCAGCGCGAATGCGCTTAATAATTCAGCATTGATCGATATCGCCTCGCCGGCAAGGCGCTTCGGTGCCATTTTTTCCCGGCAAGGGGTGACAAGCCTACCGCTTTCGTGTATTGGCGCACGCGGAAATGGGGCTAGCCCTGTCGACCAGCAACAAAGAATGGCGAATCCGCTCCCGCCCGCGAAGGGCAAAATCCCGAGGCAAGTCCCAAAGGATCACCTGTCGAGCGCTCTGGCTGTTTCAGAAGAACCAAAGGTTAAGACGATGAACATCATTCAGCAGCTCGAGGCCGAACAGGCCGCCAAGATCGAGGCCAAGCGCACCCTTCCCGAATTCTCCCCGGGCGACACGCTCCGCGTCAACGTGAAGGTCACGGAAGGCACCCGTACCCGTGTCCAGGCTTATGAAGGCGTCTGCATCGCCCGCTCCGGCGGCGGCCTGCAGGAAAACTTCACCGTCCGCAAGATCTCCTACGGCGAAGGCGTCGAGCGCGTATTTCCGATCTATTCCCCGATGATCGAAAGCGTAGAAGTCGTTCGCCGCGGTAAGGTCCGTCGCGCGAAGCTCTACTACCTGCGCGACCGTCGCGGCAAGTCTGCCCGTATCGTCGAAAACACCGGCACCCGCGCCCGCAAGCTCAACGACGCAGAGCGTCAGGCCGTTGCCGAGGAAAAGGCACGTATCGAAGCTGAAAAGGTTGCAGCCGCTCAGGCTCTCGCAGCCGAAAAGGCAGCAGCCGAAGCCGCAGAAGCAAAGGCAGCTGCAGAAGCGGCAGCCGCTGCGGAGCCGGCAGCAGAATAAGTTCTGCGCAACGCAAAATTCTTGCATGAAAAGGCGGTCTTCGGACCGCCTTTTCTGTTTTTGCCCCGGCCACACCTTGCAATGCTCTTGCCATCGCCTTTGCAACTATGACAATTTTCGACGAAACGCATTTCACCGGAGAACTTTCATGCCGTTCCGCCGAACTGTTCTTGCAGGCATCGCCGCTCTCGTTCTTTCGCCGCTTGCAGCGTTTGCGGCGGGTCTGCCGGACCTCGGAGGCAGAACGGTGGTCGTCGTCACGGAGAACGCCTATCCGCCGCTGCAATTCGTCGATCCGAAGACAGGCAAGCAGATCGGCTGGGAATATGACGCGATGAACGAGATTGCCAAACGGCTGAACTTCAAGGTCGAGTACCAGAACACCAGCTGGGACGCGATGATACAGGCCGTGTCCGACAATCAGTACAACATCGGCATGACCGGCATCACCATCAAGGACGACCGCAAGCAGAAGGTGGATTTCTCCGATCCCTACATGCGCTCGCAGCAATTCATGCTGGTGCGTGGCGATGAAAACCGCTTCACGGATGCCAAGACCTTCGGCGAATTCAAGGATGGCCTCATCGGCGCGCAGCCGGGCACCTCGCCCTTCTATACGGCCGTCTATGAGATTCTGGACGGCAACGAGCAGAACCCGCGCGTCAAGCTTTTCGAAACCTTCGGCGCCACGGTTCAAGCCCTAAAGACCGGCGACGTCGATCTCGTGCTGACGGATGGCGTTGCTGCAAAGGGCTACGTGGATGCCTCGAACGGTGGCCTGAAAGTTATCGGCGGCCCGCTGGGCACCGAAGATTTCGGCTTCATCTTCCCGAAAGGCTCCGATCTGGTTGCCCCGGTCAACGCCGTAATCGCTACACTCAAGGCCGATGGCACATTGGATGCCCTGAACAAGAAATGGTTCCTCGACTACAAGATGGGCGAATGACGCGGGCAAGCCTCTGATGGCGCTGCAGCCCTCTCCTGCCGGAAATCTCAAGGGCGACTATCCCTGGTGGCTGGTCGCCCTTGCCGCGCTCGGCGTCATCCTGGCCGTCGTGATCGTCATCAACGGCATCTATGCGCAGGTCTTCCGGACCGTCGTCAACGGCGTATGGATCACCATCTTCGTGACACTGGTGGCTTTTGCGCTCGCGACCTTGCTTGGTCTTGGCATCGCCCTGCTCGGGCTTTCGGATAGCCTTCTCCTGCGACAGACGGCACGCTTCTATATCGAGATCATCCGCGGCATCCCGATGCTGGTGCTGCTCTTCTATGTCGCCTTCGTCGGCGCGCCGGGCATTGTCGCCGCCTGTAATTTCCTGATCACGCCGCTTGTAAAAGCCGGTTTGGCCGAACCGATCCTCGTGCGCGATCTTCCGCTGATCTGGCGCGCGATCATCGCGCTGATGATCGGTTATTCGTCCTTCATCGCCGAAATCTTCCGCGCCGGCATTCAGTCCGTCGATCCCGGCCTGATCGAAGCCGCCAAGGCGCTCGGTCTGTCGCGCTATCACCGTTTCCGGCTCGTCGTCTTTCCGCAGGCGATCCGCGTCGTCTTCCCGCCGCTGTCCAACGATTTCGTGTCCATGGTCAAGGACAGCTCCCTCGTCTCGGTTCTCGGCGTGTCCGACATCACGCAGATGGGCAAGGTCTATGCTTCCGGTT
>NZ_JBNDHS010000138.1:0-12147 GCF_056755095.1 Rhizobium sp. SVR5-9E
GCCTCTATACTGCGCATGGCGGAAGCCTGCATTATTCCCGCTCGTCGTTCGGCGGACAGTTCGTGCTCCGGATGGAGCGGCTGCAGGAATATTTCACCGATGCCCTCATCTTCATCTGCGAATACGAGCGTGACACTTATGCCAAGAAGGTCGGCCGTCCCAGAACAAAGACGCGGCTGATCTACAACGGGATCGGGGAGCGGGAATTCCAGATCATTCCCACCCGATCAGACGCCGTGCACTTCATCTATGTCGGCATGCTTCGGGACCTCAAGGGTCCCGATCTGTTTGTGGACGCGTTTGCGAAGACCGAGCGGTTGATCGGCCGCCCGCTCTCCGCGCTGATGATCGGCGACGGACCGGACCGCGAAAGATACCGTGACATGATGGTTGAACGCGGGCTCGGCAAGCGCATCGGCATGCTGCCGCCGATGAGGGTGCAGGAAGCCTTCGCGATGTCACGGAACCTTGTGGTGCCGTCCCGTGCCGAAGCCATGCCCTATATCGTCCTTGAAGGGCTCGGGGCCGGAAAGACGATCATCGCGAGCCGCGTTGGCGGCATTCCGGAGGCCTTGGGAAAGAACAGTCCTGCGCTCGTTACGCCCAATGATGCGGATGACCTTGCCCGCGCGATGGCCGAAGCACTGACGACGCCCGGCTGGCATGACGCGGCCATGCCTTCGACCGAGTCGGTAAAGTCCACCTTTTCCGCCTCGATCATGGCAAAGGATGTCCTGAAACTGTACTATCAGCTCGTCGGGAGATCGCCAGCCTCCGAAAGCTATGAGGCGTCCGTAAATCTTTCTTAGGGCCTTTCTGCTAATGCCGTTTGGGACAACGAGCGGCCGAAGCCCTATGACCAAAGCAGAGAGAAACGATCAGTTCGACGTGGAAGCGCTGCGCAAGCGGCTCTCCGAGATGAAGCCTGCCGACGAGCGGGAAGCCCCGGGCGAGATCAATCCTTACGCCCGGCAGATTGCCGAACAGTTCCGCGAAGGTACGCATTCACCGGCTATCGTCATCGGCCAGCTTCGGCTGTTCGAATTCGTCTCGCAATTCTTAATCGGACTCGCCGCCTTCCTGATCTGGCCGGGAGACGGCAGCGAAACCCTTGCCGCCCGTGCCGGTATGGCCGCCGCCGCCGCCGCGCTGGGCGTCCTGGCGCTGCAACTTGCGGATACCTATTCCATCCCGGCGCTCAGGACCCGCGTGCGGCTGCTGCCACGCATCTTCGGCGCGTGGACGGCTGCCTTTGCCGGAATGGAAGTGATTTTCTGGTTCTTTCGCGATCTCCCCTGGGCTCAGTTGAACCTGCATCTCCTCTGGTTCCTGCTTGCCGCCCTCTTCCTGCTTGGCTCGCGCTTCCTCGCCGCCCAAGGGATTCGAAGCTGGGCGCGCAACGGTATCATGGAACGCCGTGCCGTGATCGTCGGCGGCGGCGAACCTGCCAAGGATCTGATCCGCATGCTCGAATTGCAGGCGGATAACGACATCCGCATTTGCGGCATCTTCGACGATCGCGGGGAAAAGCGCTCGCCGGTCATGGTCGCCGGCTATCCGAAGTTGGGCACGGTTGCCGAGCTGGTTGAATTCGTGCGGCTGACCCGGATCGACATGCTGATCATCTCGCTGCCGCTCAGCGCCGAAGACCGTATTCTGCAGCTCCTCAAGAAGCTCTGGGTCCTGCCGGTCGATATCCGTCTTGCAGCGCATGCGAACCGCCTGCGGTTCCGGCCGCGTGCCTATTCTCACATCGGCTCCGTGCCGATGCTCGACATCTTCAGGAAGCCGATCCGCGACTGGGACTCAGTGGCCAAGCGCGGCTTCGACCTGGTCTTTGCGACGCTGGCACTTCTCCTGTTATGGCCGGTGATGGTTGTCACCGCAATCGCCATCAAGCTGACCTCCAAGGGGCCGGTCTTCTTCATGCAGAAGCGCCATGGCTTCAACAACGAGGTCATCAACGTCTTCAAGTTCCGCTCCATGTACACCAACATGAGCGACTACAATGCCAAGACGGTGGTGACCAAAGGCGACCCACGCGTGACGCCGGTCGGCCGTATCATCCGCAAATCATCGATCGATGAGCTGCCGCAGTTGTTCAACGTACTGAAGGGCGATCTTTCGCTCGTCGGCCCCCGGCCGCACGCGGTCCTGGCGCAGACGAAGGATCGCGCCTGGGGCGACATTGTGGAAGGTTATTTCGCACGCCACCGCGTGAAGCCCGGCGTGACCGGCTGGGCGCAGATCAACGGCTGGCGCGGCGAGATCGACAATGACGACAAGATCAAGTTCCGCACTGCCTACGACCTCTACTATATCGAAAACTGGTCGCTCTGGTTCGACCTCAAGATCTTGTTCCTGACACCGATCCGGCTGCTCAACACGGAAAACGCCTATTGAGCGCGATCGAGGCGACATATTCCCGCGTCGCCCAGCCGCAGCGCGCGACGTTGCGCCTTATCGGCTCGGCGATGGTCGCCTTCGGCGTCTTCCTCTCCGGCTTCGTGATCGACGAGCCCGCGCCCTACGAGCTCTGGATGGCCGGGCTGGTCGGAATCTGGTTCATTCTCGGCCTTCGTATTTCGCGCTACACCGCAATCCTGCTAACGCTGCTCTTGACCTTCAATGTCGGCGGCATGCTTTCGCTGACGCAGATGAAGGACATGACCGGCGGTCCGATGTACATCGCCGTCTCGACGTTCCTTGCGCTGACTTCGGTCTTCTACGCCGCAATCATCGAAGACAGCGCCAGGAGGCTGGCGCTCATCCTCAATGCCTGGGTCTTTGCCGCCCTCATCACCTCGTCACTCGGTATTCTCGGCTATTTCCATGCCTTTCCCGGCGCGGAAGTCTTTACGCTCTACGACCGTGCGAAGGGCGCGTTTCAGGATCCGAACGTCTTCGGCCCGTTCCTCGTCGCGCCGTCGCTCTATCTCGTTCACGGCATTCTGACACGCGACCTGAAAACCTCGCTGCTTCGCGCCGGCGCATTGCTGATCCTTGCGCTCGGCGTATTCCTGTCGTTTTCGCGTGCCGCCTGGGGCCTCTTCCTGCTCGGAGTCGTGCTGCTCATCTTCCTGATGCTCCTGAAAGAGAGAAGCGGCGCCTTTCGGTTGCGCATCCTCATCCTTTCCTTGTCGGCGATCTTGCTGATGGTGGCGGCCCTCGTCATCGCGCTGCAGTTTCCGAAGGTCAGCGACCTCTTCAGCACCCGGGCACAACTCGTCCAGCAATATGACGGCGAGTACCTCGGACGTTTCGACCGTCACCGCATCGGCTTCCAGATGATGATGGAAAGGCCGCTCGGCATCGGGCCGATGGTGTTCGGCACGATATTTCCGGAAGACGAACACAATATCTGGCTGAAGTCGCTGACGACCTATGGCTGGCTTGGTTTCGTCAGCTATGTGTCGATGTTCATCTGGACGCTCTACCTCGGCTTCAAGAACCTCCTCAAGGAGCGGCCTTGGCAGCCCTACCTGATGGTCGCCTGGATCTGCCTCATCGGGCACGCCGCGATCGGCAATGTCATCGATCTTGACCATTGGCGGCATGTCTATCTGCTCTTCGGCATCGTCTGGGGATGCGCCGCACTCGAACATAAGCACCAGTGCGATTTGGCTCGCTCAAGCCGCTAAGCACTTGAGAATGGCGAGATGAGCGCTACACTCTCAAACATGATCACAGGAATTCAGATACGTGGCGCACGCGCCATGACCGGAATGAGCATCAATGAACTCGCAGCCGCATCCGGCCTCGCGCCGGATATCATTGAAGCGCTTGAAGACGGCGATGGAGTGGGCGAGCCCCGCGCTTTTCTCGCGGCCAAACACGCGCTGGAAGCAGCTGGCGTAATCTTCATCTCAAGCGGCGGCCAGGACGAAGGCGGTCCCGGCGTGCGTCTTCGGGCGCGCTCGGAAAGCGATGACGGCATCCGTCCCGAATTTCTCAACGCCTCCAACGACGGCTGACAACTGCAACGCGCGGAACCCGAGTGAGCCTGCTGGCGTTTTCTCCGCACCGTCAACGGTTGGGGGATTTGTCTTGACCCGCAGCAATGGCCTCTATTTCGTCATCGGCGCCCTGGTCGTCATCGTCATCGGCTTGGGCGCCTATATTATCCACGAGGAACGCAAGCCCGATGGCGTCGAGCTCCGCATCGGGGAGCATGGCATTTCGGTCGAGGAAAAGTGATAGGCGGAGCCTAGAGATACGCCTGTGCAAGGGCGGTGAGTTTCGCGCCGTCCTTTGCGCCCTGGCGGTAGAGCTGGATAATCACCGCGCCGAGGCGTTCGGCCTCTGGCGTGTTGCGGCTCAGCCCTCTTTCCGCACAGACAGCGTCAAGCACTCTGGAAATCACATCCAGATCGCTTGAAAACAGCGGCAGATCAAGGGGATGAATTCGTGTATCGAGCATTGGGGCGCACTTTCCATTAGGGCGAAAGCACAACCGCTTCAATCACCGGCCGCCCATCCATAGCCGACGATGGTGATAGTATGCGCGCCGGCCTGCAGCTTGGCAACTGGCACGATTCTTCCAGAAAAATCGGGAGTAGCGGCGCGTTTTATGGGCCTTCTTTGTCGGCTTTTTTCGCGCGGTAATTAAGCTTATGCTTCGCCGCATAGTCGTAGAGAGCCGTCAACTTTCGTGCTGCGGGACTCTCGAAAAGAGCTGGCCGCCGCCCGTGACAAATGCTCAAAAGGTCGCCAATGGTGAAAATTTCAAGGATGATTTTGGTCGTTGCCCTCGCGCTATCCGGCTGCACCAGCACTTCCGAAGGCATCGAGCCAATCCGGGGAAGTATCACATATGGGGGTCAGCCAGCGGCGAAATTGACCAAATCGCCGCCCGGCTCCGTTCTTCCCCATACGTTTATCGACCCGACCGGCCGATGGGTCGAGGAGACATACATTATCCAGCCGGACAGGAGCCTCAAACTGGTCAGGCGACGGGACGTGGTCGACAGTCACGACTGAGCAGATATGCGGATAGCGTCGTCCTCCACTGGAGGCCCGCATCGACGCGGCAGGTCTCTCAACTTCTTCTCTCGTGAGATCAGCGTTTGCCTCTTCACGACTTTGCAGAAATCGCACTTAGTTCCTCGAGATCGAGATCCCGTTCCAACTCCTGCAGCGTCTCGTCATCAATATCACCGGCTCGGTGAAGACGAATGAGTTCCCGGCGTCCAGTCGCCACCGCCCTGAGAACGACATCGAAATGAGCGTGTAGCACGGGCACGTACTGTTCCGTGCGCTCGGCATAGTCGATAATCGCGGTGGCCCTGCGCTGATATTGCTCCAGCAGACGAGGGTGAATGAGATTTCCCTCCGCGTCGTATGCCAGGCTTTGGACGGTAACCAGTTGCGCCTGAGCCATGGCGGCTTCTGCCTGACTCATGGTGAGGCGTGCTTTTTCCGACTCCGGATCGGTGAGCCTTGCCCAACTGATCACCCGCCCCAGCGTTGTGCCCTGCACGAGCACCGTTCCGATGATGACGGCGAACGAAGTCACCAGAATGAAGTCGCGGCCAGGGAAGTCCTCGGGCAAGCTCAGGGCTAGTGCGAGCGTGACCACGCCGCGGACACCCGCCCAGCTTAGGACGGTAGCGCCGCCAACTCCAAGCGGCTGGGCTCGTTCCGCGCCCAATGCGTTGCACAGTTTGATGACAAGATCGGATCCAAACACCCAGGCGAAGCGCGCGGCCACCAGCGTAAGGAGGATTACCAATATCGGCAGCACCATCGTCGCGACCACCGTGCCAAAGCCGCCACCGCGCTCGACGATGCCCCTCAAGGACAAGCCGATCAATATGAAGACCGAAGCTTCCATCAGGAAGATCACCACAGTCCAGAACGACGAGCCTCGCATGCGCGTTGCGGCCGAAAGCACGGTGTGCTGGTGCCAGGTCGCAATCAGGCCTGTCGTGACGGTGGCGATGACACCTGAAACGTGAAGCAGCTCTCCAAGCATATAGGAAATCCAGGCCAACAGCGTCGTCGCGGCGATGATGAGGTATTCATCGCCAAGGCGCCGAACGAATTTGACCCATGCGGTCCCAACGACAACCCCGACGACGGCACCGCCGAGCCCCAGCAGGAAGAAGTTTCCAACCGCCTCGATCGTGCTGAAGGCTCCGGTTGCGGCGGCCGCAACAGCGAAACGAAAGAGCACCAGGCCGCTCGCATCGTTGAGAAGGCTCTCGCCTTCAAGCAGAATCTGAAGCCGCCGAGGGAGTCTCACCCGCTCCAGAACGGCGCGGGCGGAAACGGCGTCCGGTGGCGATACGATCGCGCCAAGTGCCGCGCAGGCAGCCCAGGGAAGCGACGGAAAGAGGAGATGGGTCACGACTGCCACCGCAGCGCAGGTGAAGAACACCGCGCCGACGGCAAGCGAGGCGATACCGATCATATGGCGTTGCAAACGGGCGACGGCGATGGACCAGGCGCCGTCCAGCAGCAGCGGCGGAAGGAAGATGACGAGCACGAGGCCGGGATCGACAGTGATCGCTGGCACGCCCGGCAGGAAGGCAAGCAGCGCGCCGCCGGCGAGCAGCGCGACGGACGGTGGGAGCGCGAGCTTGTGAGCGGCATAATGAAGCGCGATGATCGCAAGAAACATCGCGATCACCAGCTCGAATAGGTGAATGCCCTCCATGCTCGCCCCCGGTGCCGGTTCATTGCGATGGTTCGCATCAAAAGGCGTAGCCAATCGAAATGCAATGGTTCCACAGCGTTGCTGCCTCATCATGAGAAAAAAGCTGCCGTGAGAGAGCGGTCATCAAACCGCCGCCGCGCCCCCGGCGTCCTTCGCGAAGACGCAACACCTTGGCAGGAGAGCGTGCGGATTCGTTTGCGGGTCGAGGACCGGCATGGTGGGTGATCCGGATTGTTATCGAAAGCTTCAGGCAAGCGAGTGAGGCGATAGAAGCGCTTGCAACAGGTGGCGTGAACTTAGGTCTGGAGAATCGTTTCCGGCCGGCGCCCCACGATCATGAGGATCTTCGACTATGGTCTATGACTGGACCGGCGTGCGTACCCGTCGCATGCGCAAAATTAAGCTGACAGCCGCCTCGATTCTGGCCTTGGTCATCGTCTCCGCACCCGTTCTCGCTTTTGCCTAAGGCGCAGCGGCACGACGCGAACGGTGCAGGAGCTGTGAATATCACGCGTGCCTCAAAGAAATAGCCGCCCGAAAAGGCGGCAATCGTGCGGCTGTTTAGACTGGCAACGACGTTGCTTCGTCAGGTTACGAGCCATTTCGAGAGGATGCTGCAACGCCGGCAGCGTCTTTGCTGCCCCCGATACCCAGTTCCGCGTGCCGTATCGAAACGCGTCCGGTGGATATTAACCGGCTGTTATCCTTACCGGTTCATTGCAATGGCTCGAATCGACCGGGCTCGATCAACAGTATGGGGCCGCATGCACCCCAGTGCGGCAAAAGGAGACCCGGCAAAAACCCTCCCAGGACCCTAGGCCGGGTCTCCGCCACCTGTGGGCTTTGGCGTTATGATTCCCGCGCCTCTGTTGAAAGCTGCGCGCGTAATGCTGGGCCTTACCCAGAGACAGCTAGGCGAACGGGCCGGAATCGCTATCGACTTCAGCAGTGGTTGGGAATGGCCGGTTCTCGTTTCTGAAACCGAGCGGAAGACTGGGGTGCTGCCTCTACTGGCGCGCTGAAGCCGTAGGCGCTGCCGTCTGAGAAGCCGGTGTCCGACCTTGATCCAATCGCCCAGCCGGCCGGAATGGTAGGCCTTGAGGGCTACTTCTCTCCCTTAATCACGCTCCAGATCATGCCGGCTGAGGCTGAATACGCAGGCGAAATCCATGTCAGACCAAAGTCCGATCCTGCGCTAGCGTCACAGTTTGGCCCGATTTCCTATAATTTTTAGGGGTGCTTCGATACTTCAATCCGCTCCGCCCGGAACGGAACGAACAACACACAGGTGATTGCACGAATGTCATCGGGACTATGCTCCGGCGAGCAGGGTCTCGAGGTTGAGGAGATCCATGTTCCATGCACGCGAATTGCCACTTGATGGACTTCGGACTCTTGCCATTTCAATGGTGCTCTACGACCATTTCTGGGCAACCGGGGGATCCGTTTCAGGCCATCTTGGCGTTCGCCTCTTCTTTGTGCTCAGTGGTTTCCTGATTACACGCCTCCTCTTGGAAGCGCGTTCAACCGTTCGATATGAAGCAACCACTGCGTTGAAATCGTTCTATATTCGCCGCGCGTTGCGCATATTCCCTCCTTACTTCGCGGTCTTGGGTTTCGTTTGGTTTGTTAACCTTGAAGGAGCTCGAGGCAGCCTCAAGTGGCACGCGCTCTATCTCTCGAACTTCTGGTATGCCCTCCGCGATGAATGGGCGCCCTGGGTGTTGTGTCACACCTGGAGCCTCAGCATAGAGGAGCAGTTTTACATCGCCTGGCCGCTGGTCATCCTGCTGGCTCCGCGCCGATTGATTGCACCGGTCTGCGTCGCCGTCATCACGTTCTCACTGGCGTATCGCCTCTACTGGCCACTGACGGGCACAGCATCTCTTGCGCGCGATCTTCTTCCGCCCGCGTCGATGGATGCGCTTGTCGGAGGCGCGCTCCTTGCCGTCTATCGACGTACTACCGACGCTTGGCCACAATGGATGCGGCTAAGCTGCGTTCCCTTGACTGCCGCCGCCATCATTTTCCTGTGGCTAAAATCAGTCCCCATGGCACCCGCGCTTGAATGGCTGACATGGATCGGCGCGGAACTTTCGCCCCTCGTACCATTCGTCATGCTCGTCGGATATGCTTCGTCAGGCTTGCGAGGAGCCCCCTGGCGCCTGCTACAACTCCCGCCCATCGTCGCCATCGGACGCGTCAGCTACGGCGTTTACCTTTTCCATCCAATCGTGCTTTCGCTGCTCGTCAAGGCTCAAGCCTGGATCCCGGTCAACGTCTCAGAACAGGGTCCGGGACGTTTTGCCGTCGGAACCATTGCCACTTTGATGGTCGCTTCGATTTCCTGGCTGGCCTTCGAGAAGCCGCTCAACCAGCTCAAACGTCACTTTCCTTATGTCAGCTCCAAAAGCCGCGCGCCATCGCCTGTCGAGGCGAGCGAGGCGGCAGGGACCTGAATATGAAGCGTCCGCGAATATGCCATTGCCGCAGCGTCCCAGAGCGCTGGTTCCCGATAACAGGAAAGCTGAACGATGTCTGATCCATTGATCTCTGTGGTGCTCCCTGTCTACAACGCTGAAGCCTACGTGGCCGCTGCGCTCGAAAGCATTCTGCGTCAGGAGTACTCGCACCTTGAAGTGATCGCGCTCGATGACGGCTCCACCGATCAATCGCTGGCCATCCTCCAACGGCATCAAAAAGCCGACGACCGCATCCGCATCGTCTCGAGGGAGAATCGCGGGCTTATTGCGACTTTGAACGAGGGCATCGCTCTGGCCAACGGTGATCTGATCGCCAGGATGGATGCAGACGATATTTCCTATCCATCGCGGTTTTCACGCCAGGTTGCCTTGTTTGCGCAACGGCCTGAGCTCGCGATTTGTGGTACGGGCATCGATCAGCTTGTCGGCAATCGCGTGGTACTCGGCAAACCAGATCCGGTCTATCAGTCCGGGGAGTGGCACATACTGTCGATGTTCTTTACGATCTTCATGCACTCGACCGTGATGTACAACCGCAAGGTCATCCCTGACGGCATGCTGGTATATGATGCCGGCTACGTGCACGCGGAGGACTTCGATCTCTTCAGGCGCATCGCACGAGAGCTTCCAGCCGCCATGATCGATGAGAGCCTGGTCGCCTATCGTATTCACGACGACAGCGTCACCAGCAGGCACAAGCAGCAAATGCGCCGAACCCACCTGAAGATCGTTACCGAGAATCTCGGGCAGCAATTTCTTGGCGACGATCCCGACGCCCTTCGTGACATCGGCACTGCCGTCACTTGCGGGACGGTACGCCGTGCCGCTAGTTGCATCCTCTCGATAGACCGAAAAATTGCCCAGCAACTAGAGCCGACATCCTCCAGCCATGCGGACGGAGCCTTGTGTCTCTTCTACTTCCTGTATCGGTTGATTATCGATGCGCAGCAACCGGAGCTAACGCACGACTTTCTCACGCGAACCGGAAAGTGGCAGGTTATCCGACGTCGAGAACGATACGGTCTTCACTCCGCCCTCCACTCACCATTGTTGGGCCGGATGTCAGATCGCGCAACCCGGCGACTGGACGCGCTGGTACGTTACTGTCAGTCGGTGCGCATCGAAACCGTACAGCCGCTTAGCGGGCTCGCATAATGGCGCAGGAGCACCGCAAAATCCCGCGCGTAGGCGCACTCGCCCGGCTTCTGAGGTCTCAACCGCCATGCTAGAATTCGTTACCTCAAGTCTTCGGCTTTTACGTCAGGCGCTGGGCGCGCGGCTGAGCCTGGTTGCGGTTGTCGTTGTTTTAGGGCTAGGCAGCGCCGTCCTTGAAGGCACAGGCATTGGTCTCATCATTCCGATGCTGGGTATTATCGCCGGCGATAAGGATCCCTCGGGACTGGCCGGCCTCTCAGCGGTCTTCCAGCAAGTGGGTGCTGGCTTGGATGACCGGACAAGGCTGATTGTGATCGCAGGCGCCATCCTGGGATTGATCATCCTGAAGAATGTCCTAGCGTTCGCCAACGCCGTGCTCACAAATTTCATCTATGGCAAAGCCGGCCATGCGATCCGAAGCTCTCTTGCCGGCCAGCTTTTGACGATTGGATACCCGTTTTTCCTCCAGCAAAGCCCTGGGCGGCTGCTGAACATCATTTCCACCGAATCCTGGCGGGCTTCGGATGCAATACAATCTGTCCTCGCGTCGATCGTCTACGCATCGGCAGCCGTCATCTTGCTTGCCTTCCTCTTGCTTCTTTCATGGCAGATGACATTGGGCGTCGCACTGGGGCTTGTTCTCATTCAGGCTATTCACGCAGCCCTGTCAGCCACTCTGAAAGCGCTGAGCCGGAATGTCACTTCCTTCAACAGCGAACTTGCCGCCCGGATGCTCCATCTCGTGCACGCCGGGCGATTAATCCGTGCATTCGGACAGGAACAGCGCGAGAAAGCATTCTTTGATTCCGCTTCGGATGCCGTGCGCAAAGCAGGGTTCGTTCTACAATCCCGCCAGGCAGTACTGCCTCCGCTAACCGAAGTGCTGCATTCGGCTCTTTTTCTAACCGTCGTCGTGAGTGCCTGGGTTTGGGGCGTAAGTTTTCCGATTATCGTGGCTTTCGTGGTCCTGCTTTATCGGCTGCAACCGCATGTACGTTCGCTGCAAATGGCATGGAGCCAGGTGCAAAGCTGGAGCGGTTCCTTGGAAGAGGTCAGGTGGCTCTTGGATTCATCTGACAAACCGGCGCCGCCATCAGGAAACCGCGTGGTTCCCGCGCTTCCCAAACAGATCAAATTCGATCGCGTAAGTTTGAAATATCCAGGCTCCGGCTCGCGACCTATGGTGCTGCGCGGCGCGACCTTCGAAGTCCGCCAAGGCCGCTCGACGGCAATTGTCGGACGATCCGGCGCTGGAAAAACCACGATCGTCAATCTTCTGTGCCGATTTGTGGAACCCGATGAGGGAAACATTCTGATCGACGGCGTCTCGCTCAATCAAATCGATCCTGTCCTATGGCGAAGACGGATTGCGCTCGCCAGCCAGGACCTCGAGCTGGTTGAGGGTACGATCCTGGAAAACATTACCTATGGTCACAATGCATCGCTCGCCGAGGCGGAGAGCGCATCGAAGCTCGCTGAGGCGCACGAGTTCATCGAGAAGCTGCCTGACGGATATGAGACTCTCGTCGGCTACAGGGGAGCCAGTCTTTCGGCGGGGCAACGGCAGCGGATCGCGTTGGCAAGAGCCTTGGTGCGTGATCCGGAAATTCTGATTCTGGACGAGGCCACGAACGCCATGGACGGATTGTCCGAGGCGGCAATCGTTGAGACCTTGAAATCAAGAGCCGGTCGTCGCACGACAATCGTCATCAGCCATCACCGCAGCACCATTTCATTCTGCGACGAAGTCGTCATACTCGATGGTGGCCGGGTTAGGAATCAGATCCCCTTTGCCGAGGTCGCGACATTGAGCATGGACCAGCTCTACGAGCATGAAGGGCTCTCTTCGTA
>NZ_JBNDHS010000139.1:0-11930 GCF_056755095.1 Rhizobium sp. SVR5-9E
GGTATCGACACCGATCGAACAGCAGGTGAACGGCGTCGAGGACATGCTCTACATGTCATCCTACTCCAGTGGCGATGGCTCCATGGCACTGACAATCACCTTCAAGCTGGGAACCGACCTCGATAAAGCACAGGTGCTCGTCCAGAACCGTATCGCCATTGCCCTGCCCCGCCTTCCGCAAGAGGTGCAACGTCTCGGCGTCACGACCGACAAGACCTCGCCGAATCTGTTGATGGTCGTCCACCTCCTGTCTCCGACCGGCCGCTACGACCAGCTCTACACGTCCAACTATGCACGCAGCCGCATTCGTGACGTTCTCGTACGCCTCCAGGGCGTCGGTGACGTCCAGATATTCGGCGAGCGTCAATATTCCATGCGTGTCTGGCTCGACCCGGAGAAACTGTCGGCCTACGGCATGACATCCGCCGACGTCGTCAACGCGCTCAGGGACCAGAACGTCCAGGTCACGGGTGGCTCCATTGGAGCGCCTCCGGCCGGAACCGACAACGCCTTTCAGTATACGGTCAGGACGGATGGCCGATTTTCCGACGCCCGCCAGTTCCGATACGTGATCGTCAAGGCTGCTGCGGACGGCCGCCTGGTGAAGCTGGAGGACGTCGCGCGCGTCGAGCTCGGTGCGCAGGACTATGTCACGAACAGCTATCTGAACAACAAAACGGCCGTCGCGCTCGTTATCAACGCCCGACCGGGCACGAACGCGCTGGAGACGACCGGGCAGATCAAGTCGATGATGGCAGATTTGTCAAAGAACTTCCCGCCCGGTCTTGAATACAGCATCGTGTACGACCCAACCGAGTTTGTCGCCGAGTCCATCTCGGAGGTCTATCGAACGATCGGCGAAGCGGCCATACTGGTCGCCCTCGTGGTCCTCGTGTTCCTGCAGTCATGGCGCACGGCGATCATCCCGATCGTCGCCATCCCTGTGTCGCTGATCGGTACTTTCGCGTTCCTCGCCGCCTTTGGCATGTCACTGAACATGCTGACGCTCTTCGGTCTGGTCCTGGCGATCGGCATCGTGGTCGATGATGCGATCGTCGTCGTTGAAAATGTCGAACGCAACCTTGCCAAGGGCATGAGTCCGCGCAGAGCTGCGCACGTCACGATGAACGAAGTCGGCACCGCCGTCGTGGCGATCTCCCTGGTACTGATTGCGGTTTTCGTACCGACAGCCTTCATTCCGGGCATCTCGGGGCAATTTTACAGGCAGTTCGCCGTCACCATCTCGATCGCGACGGCCATCTCGGCATTGAACTCGCTTACCCTATCCCCGGCGCTCGCGGCCGTCGTCCTGAAGAAGCACGATCACGCGAAGGAAAGACGGAACATCTTTTCAAGGATCGGACACGGTGCCGCGAGCGGCTTCAACCGTGGCTTCGACGCACTCAGCCGTGGCTACTCGTCCGTCGTGCGGTTCATCGTCCGATCCTGGATCGGGGTCGGCTGCGCCATGGTTGTCTTCGTCGGCCTTCTGGGCGCGACATGGTTCATAAGCACCCAGGTCCCAAGCGGCTTCATCCCGGTGATGGACCAGGGCTACGCCATCATCGTCATCCAGCTTCCGGACGGATCCTCGCTGGAAAGGACGGACGCCGTCGTACGCAAGGTCACCGACATCGCCAGGAAGACTTCAGGCGTCAAGGACGCGGTGGAATTCGCGGGCTTCAGCGGCGCGACGTTCACCAATGCCTCCAATGCCGGCGTCGTGTTCACATCATTCCAGCCCTTTGCCGACCGCATGAAAACAGGTGACAACGCCAACAAGATCATCAAATCGCTCTACAAAAACCTCCAAAGCGTCGATGAAGCCTTCATCATCGCGATCCCGCCACCGCCCGTCCGGGGTATCGGCAACTCCGGCGGCTTCAAGATGCAGATCATGGACCAGGACAGCTCCAGCATGACGCGCGTGCTCGACGTCGCGCGACGGATGGCGGTCGCGGCCAACCAGACGCCAGGTCTGGCTGGAGTGTTCACAACCTTCTCGGAGTCCACTCCCGAGTTCTATCTCGACATCGACCGTGACAAGGCTCAGTACCTCAACGTGCCGATCCCGAGCATCTTCGAGACGCTGTCGACGAACCTCGGCATTTCCTACGTGAACGACTTCAATGCCTTCGGGCGCGTCTACCAGGTGCGCGCACAGGCCGACAAGCGGTTCAGGATGGAGAAGGACGACATGCTGAATCTCAAGGTCAAGTCCGCCACCGGCGCGCTGGTTCCACTCGGCACGCTTGCCGATATCCGTGACACCAGCGGGCCGACCCTTATCCAGCGCTACAACATGTATGTGTCGGTACCGCTGCAGGGCAACGCCACTCCTGGCGTCTCGACCGGCGACGCCATCCAGAAGATGGACGCACTGGCCACCAAGATGCTGCCGCCGGGTACGACCTTCGAATGGACGGACCTCTCCTACCAGGAAACGCATACGGGCGGCAGCATCGTATGGATCTTCGCGCTGTCGGTTGTCTTCGTCTTCCTGGCGCTCGCGGCCCAGTACGAAAGCTGGGTGCTTCCGCTTGCGATCATCCTGATCGTACCGCTCGCCGTCCTCGGCGCGCTGATCGGCGTCTATATCAGGGGCATGGACAACAACGTCCTGACGCAAATCGGCTTCGTCGTCCTGATCGGACTGGCCGCGAAGAACGCGATCCTGATCGTCGAGTTCGCGCGCCAGGCGCAGGATGAAGGCAAAACAGCCATCGAGGCCGCGATCGAGGCAAGCCACCTGCGCCTGCGCCCGATCCTGATGACGGCATTTGCCTTTATCTTCGGGGTGCTGCCGCTGGTCGTGGCTGAGGGACCAGGCGCCGAGATGCGCCAGTCGCTCGGCACTGCCGTGTTCAGCGGCATGCTCGGCGTGACCATCTTCGGTCTCCTCCTGACACCCGTCTTCTATGTCCTGCTCCGCGCGCGCTACCAGCCGCGCAAGCATGAAGAAGAGGACGACGAGGATCTGCAGCAGGCAGCCCAGTAACCAAAGCGTGTGGTTGGCCCGTCAGCTGCAAACGCTGTCGGGCCGCACCGCCGCGATTATAATGTCTAATGTCGCCTTGTTATGATCTCGCACGATATTTAATCTCGGTGGTCGAACAAGGTAGCTTCACGTGGGCGGCCGAAAAGCTGCACGTTTCACAATCCGCGCTGTCGCAACAGATTCGCCATCTCGAAGAACGCCTCGGCGTGAAACTTCTCGACAGATCCGGCAAAACAGTTGTCGCGACGGATATCGGCAAGGCCTATATCGGTCACGCCGCTCGGGCTCTGCGAGAGTTCGATGCTGGCAAGCGCGCTGTCCTTCAAGCCAAGGTCATGCCGCCATCGACATGCAGTTCGATTCCGTTAACGAAGCTCCCTGCGTCGGACGCAAGGAATAGCGCAGCGCGGGCCAGTTCCTCCGGCCGCCCCATGCGGCCGGCGGGAATGAGGGAAGCCATATAGTCTTCAAATGTCGGGCGATCGGCTTCCGAAACCCCCAGCTTGCCGAGGATTGCGGTTTCGACTGGCCCGGGGCTCAGGATGTTGACGCGGATCTTCCGTGGTTTGAATTCGATGGCCCAGTTCTTGGCGAAGGCGGCGACCGCAGCTTTCGAGCCAGCATAAACGGCGTGGTCCGGCAAGACCTTCGTTGCCGCCAACGAACTCGTGACGATAATGCTACCGCCATCGCGAAGAAGCGGAGCGACCGCCTGCACGCCGAAGAAGACGCCGCGAGTATTCGTTGCAAAATGGCGGTCGTAGTCTTCAGGCGTAACATTGCCCGAAGCCGCGAGGTTGATGACACCGGCATTTGCCATGTAGATGTCCAAGCCGCCGAAGCGGCTTTTCACCATGTCCGCGAGTTTTTGGTGATGCTCCAGATCGGAAACGTCGCCAACGATGCCGATGGCACCGTGGCCAATCTCTCCGACCGCCTGATCGACGACGTCATGGCGTCTACCGGTCATGATGACCTGCGCCCCCTCCTCTGCGAAGAGGCGCGCGGTCGCCTTGCCGATGCCGCTGTTACCACCGGTGATCACGGCAACCTTACCCTTGAGACGCTGCATTTGTTTATCTCCTTTTTCCATCGGGGATGAGATAAACGCTCGCGACGCATGCCATTAGACCACGACCAGGCACATGATTTGTGCCCCACGGAGATACGAATGCCAAACCTGCTGGACGAGACGTCGGGATTGATGGCGTTCGTGAGGACCGTAGAAACCGGATCATTCACGGCGGCCGCGCGCGATCTCAGCACGACACCATCAGCGGTCTCGAAAAGCGTGGCGCGATTAGAGAAGAGAATCGGAACGCGGCTCTTCCTGCGCTCTACCCGAGCGCTGACCCTGACGCAGGACGGACAGGCGTTCTTCGAGCGCGTCGCGCCGCTGCTGCGCGAGCTCGATGCGAGCGATGGGGCCATCCGGTCACAGGTAGCGCCGTCCGGCAGGCTGCGGATCAGCATGCCCGGTGAGCTTGCGCCGCTGCTACTCCCCCGCCTGTTCGACACGTTTGCAAAGAATTACCCGGACCTCCAGCTCGATGTCGGGCTGACCGACCGCTTCGTTAATTTGGTCCGCGAGGATTATGACGTCGCCCTGCGCGTCGGAACTCCCATGCAAGAGGATTTGATTGTCCGCCGTCTGGCGGATCTGCCGATGGCGATTGTCGCCTCCCCTGCCTTCCTCAACACATGGGGCAGCCCGAAATCCGCGGACGACCTGGTCGGTTTGTCCTTTGCGCGTTACGCGATGGGCGGCGCGGCGCAGCCCGTCCGACTCGCAGATGGCACGGCTTTTATCCCCAAGGGGCGGGTCGACTGCGATACGGGAATGGCCTTGATCCACGCTGCGCGTAGCGGGCTTGGCGCTGCCTATCTGCTGCGATGCCTCGTGACGGACGATCTGCAGGTCGGCACGCTTGTCGATCTCGCACCGGAGATTGGGCTTCCCAAGCTACCTCTCAGTGTCCTGCATGCCTTCGGGCGGACCGTTCCGGCACGCGTAAGGCTGTTCTGCGACTTCATGGCCGGCGAAGCCAAAACCCTCGCCGGCCTATAGCTTCGGCGTAGCTCGCGTGCCCGCCCCGCCGTTATCGCCTGCGTCGGCGACGATTTTGCAAAAGTACGGCTGTGCGGGCTTGGATCCCGTGCACAAGAGGTTCGCACATAATCTGGGCCGGATCGGCTTGCGGCGTTGCCTTTTGGGCAAGGCTAGATACGAAATATTGTTCTTTATTGGAACGCTCCTTTGCGTCATCGTTCCTGTTAAGCCGGCATCCAGACCGGCATCGCCAAGCAATCGCATATTTGCTTAGAGCCTCACAAGGGAACCAAAATGTCACGTTTCATGATGAACCGTCGCCATTTCATGGCGAATGCGGCCGCGTTCGGTGGTCTCGCCGCCGCCTCCAGTTTTATTGGTATTCGCGCCGGCCGGGCTGAGGATGTCGCCCAGGTCAGGATGCAGCTCGGTTGGCTCGCCTCCAACGGCCTGATCGGCGAGGTCGCCGCCCAGAAGAAGGGCTTCTTCAAGGAGCAGGGTATCGAGCTCGAAATCGTCCCTGGCGGCCCGAACGTCGATGGCGTCGCCGGTGTTGCCGCCGGCCAGTCGACACTCGGCCAGATCTCCTCCAGCCCCTCGGTGATGCTGGCGCGTTCCGCCGGCCTGCCGGTGAAGGCCTTCATCGCCGGCTACCGCAAGCACCCCTTCACCTATTTCTCGCTGAAGAAGGCGCCGATCCGCGAGCCGAAGGATATGATCGGCAAGACGATCGCCACCCAGCCGACGGCCTTCATCCTGCTGCGCGCGCTGCTCGCCAAGAACGGCATCCCGGAAGACCAAGTCAAGATGGTCAACATGGGTTCCGACATGAACCAGTTGATTACCGGTCAGGCCGATGCCGTCACCGGCTGGGTCACCAATACCAATGCGCTGGCGGTTCTTGGCGACGACCGTGTCGATATGATGCTCTGGGATGCCGGTCTGCAGCTCTATGCCAATGTCTACTACACGACCGACGAACAGCTCGATAAGCATTCCGATGTTCTGATCCGCTTCACCACGGCTGCTGCCAAGGGCTGGGGTTATGTTCGCGACAATCCGGAAGAGGCAGTCGAGATGCTGGTCGAAGCCTTTCCGAACCTCGACAAGGCGAGCGAACTCCAGGCCGTCCACCCCGTCATCGATTTCTCCTTCGGCGACAGCACCAAGGAATTCGGCTGGGGTGCCATGAACAAGGACAATTGGGCCGCCCAGATCAAGGCCTATGCCGATCTCCAGCAGTTCAAAGGAACCGTGCCGACCGTCGATGATGTGGCCACCATGGCGATTCTCGACGCCACCGCCGAAATCCGCAAGCAGGTCGGGTGAGCGTCATGATGAGCGCTGTATCCGTCAGGCAGCCGGATCCGCTGAACAGCGGATCCGGGCTTGCCGTCTCCGTCAGCAATCTCGATATCCGCTTCGGCGACAAGGCTAATGAGTTCACGGCCCTGTCGGATGTCTCGGTGGATATTCCGGAAGGCTCCTTCGTCACCATGCTTGGTCCGTCGGGCTGCGGCAAGTCCACGCTGCTGCGCTGCATTGCCGATCTCGTGCATATCAGCGACGGTTCGGTCTCCGTGCTCGGCCGCTCGCCACGAGAGGCGCGCGAGGACAGAGACTTCGCCTTCGTCTTCCAGGATGCGACGCTGTTGCCCTGGCGCAGCGTCATCGACAATGTTCGCCTGCCAGTCGAAGTCGGCAAGCACGACAAGAGCTCCTATGCCGATCCACATGACCTGCTGGCGCTTGTCGGCCTCAAGGGGCGCGAAAATGCCTTACCGCACGAGCTTTCCGGCGGCATGCGCCAACGCGTCGCGATCGCCCGGGCGCTCGTCACGCGCCCGCGGATCCTGCTGATGGACGAGCCCTTCGGCGCGCTTGACGAGATCACCCGCGACAAGCTGAACGAGGAGCTCTTGCGCGTCTGGCAGGAGACGGGAACGACGATCGTCTTCGTCACCCATTCCATTCCGGAAGCCGCCTTCCTCGGCCAGCATGTGCTGATGCTGCAGGCCCATCCCGGCCGCGTGAAGGAGTTCATGAAGGTCGATCTGCCCTATCCGCGTTCGCTCGCCATGCGCGATACCGTGGAGTTCATCAAGGTGACGGCGCATCTGCGCTCGCTGCTGGAGGAATGTCTATGAGCAACGCCCTGCAGACCGAAGGGCGCAGCCTCGCCCACGCACCGCGCAGGATCGCGCTTCTGGATGCGACCCTTGGCGTCTTCTCCTCGCATATGCCCGCGATCGTGGCGGCGATCGGCTGCGTCGTGCTCTGGCAACTCGTCGTCTGGATCTTCAAGATCCCGACCTTCATGGCTCCGGGCCCAATCGACGTCGTCCACGCCTTCCGAGACAATGCGCCGACGCTGATGAACAATTTCCTGCCGACCCTGCTGGAAGCCGCACTCGGTTTCGTCTTCGGCAACCTCGTCGCTATCATGCTCGCGATTTGGTTCGTCCATAGCACGACGGCGGAAAAGGCCTTCTACCCGATCGCCGTTTTCGTTAAGGCGATCCCGATCATCGCCTTGGCGCCGATCCTGGTGCTCATCTTCGGCAACGGCATAACGCCCAAGATCATTATCGCAGGGTTGATCTGCTTCTTCCCGACGCTGGTCAATATGGTCCAGGGCCTAAGGTCTGCAAGCCCGGCCATGCTCGATCTGATGCGGGTGCTGTCGGCGAGCAATTCGGAGATCCTGTGGAAGGTCCGCTTTCCGAGCTCTCTGCCCTTCCTCTTCGCGGCATTGAAGATCGCGGCGACGAGTAGCGTGATGGGGGCGATCGTCGCCGAATGGATCGGCTCCAGCTTCGGCCTTGGCGCCCTCATTATCGAGGCCACCTACAATTTCCGCTCGCCGCTTCTCTACGCGACGGTGGTGATTGCCGCGCTGCTTGCCGTGGTGCTGTTCTTCATCGTCTCAATCGTCGAAGCCAAGGTCGTCCGTTGGAAACCGGCCGGACAACACTGAGCCCACGCAAAAAATAAGGAAACACCAATGACTCAGGTTATTCATCAGCCTGCGCGGGAGATCCGTGTCGTCGATCGTTCGGATGTTGTCGTGGTCGGCGGCGGTCCGGCCGGCATATCGGCTGCCGTCTCCGCCGCCCGCAACGGCGCCACCGTCACCCTTCTCGAGCGCTATCCCTATGTTGGCGGGCTTGCCGCGGGCGGTATGGTGCTGGTGCTCGACGATATGATCAACGAGCTCGAAGTCACCGTACGCGGCATCTGCATGGAGATGATCGAGCGCATGAAGCGCTGGGATCTCTGCGTTACGCCGACGGAGCGCGACCGGCTGATCGAATTTCGCGACACGCCGGAAGCCTGGCAGCGCTGGGCGCGCTGGGGTCTCTTCGATTTCCACACGCAATCGATGCCGCATCCGGTCTGCTTCTCGGCCGCCTTCGATCCCGACGGTTTCAAGCGCGCCGCTTACGACATCATCGGCGAATCCCGCGTCAAGCTACGCACCCACAGCTGGTTCTCTTCCGCGATCGTCGAGGACGGCGCCATCAAGGGCGTCATCTGCCAGACGAAGGAAGGCCTGCAGGCCATCATGGGTGATGTCGTCATCGACACGACGGGCGACCTCGATGTCGCAGCAAGCGCCGGCGCCTCGCATGTGGAATCGAACTTTATCCTCACCACGGTTTCGCGCTGGGGCGGCGTCGACACCGACGCCGCCGAGCGGTTTGAAATCGAGGAGCCGGAGGCCTTCAAGAGGCTCGATCACGAGGCCAAACGCCTGATCGGCGGCTGCTGGTCCTTCTGGTGGCTGAAGACGCCGCTTCCGGGCGTCGTCTGGCTCAACTGCCCGCACATGCCCAATCTTTCCGGGCTCAAGACCGAGGACCTGACAAAGGCCGAAATCGAGGGTCGCAACCGGATCGGACGGCTCTTGGAATTCTCTCGAGAGAAGTTGCCCGGCTTCGAGAACGCCTATGTCGTGGATTTCGCGCCGCAGACGGGCGTGCGCCAGAGCCGACTGCTCGACGGCGAATACGTCGTCACCAAGGACGATGTGATGAACCGCATCCACTTCGCAGACACGGTCTGCCGTGGTCGCGACTACTACACCCCATACCGCGCCATGCTGCCACGCGAAGTGGATCAACTGATCGTCGCCGGCCGCCACTATTCGTCGACGCCGCAGGCGCAGAAATCGAGCCGTGAGATCCCACCTTGCATGGCCATGGGGGAGGCGGCCGGCGTAGCCGCCGTCGTGGCCCTCAATGCAGCGACCACGGTCAAGAAGGCCGATGTTCGGGCGATCCAGAAACAAATGCGGGCACAGGGCGCCGACCCCGGCGACCGCCCATCCGAAAATGCAACATTCCTGGAGGCTGCGGAATGAACTCTCTCCCACTCGACGGCGTCCGCGTGATCGATTTCACGCAGGTCATGCTTGGTCCCTGCTGCACCCAGGTGCTCGCGGACTACGGCGCCGAGGTCATCAAGATCGAAAAGAGCCGGATCGGCGATCTATCGCGCTGGTCGCTGGGATCGGATCCCGATGGGCTGAATAATCCCGTCTTCTGCTCCCTCAACCGCAACAAGAAGAGCCTGGCACTCGACCTCAAGCTTCAGGAGGCACGCGAAGCTGTCCTCACGCTCATCGAAAGTGCGGACGTTGTCGTCAACAACTTCCGTCCGGGCGTCATGGAACGGATGGGCTTCGGCTATGAGGACCTGAAGAAGATCAACAAGCGGCTGATCTATGCCGTCGGCACCGGCTTCGGGCTTACCGGGCCTTATCAGCACAAAGGTGGCCAGGACGTCCTCGCCCAGGCACTGACCGGCGTGATGCGGCGCAAATCCGACAGCGGCCATCCAACCTCGATCTATGCGACGCCGCTTGCAGATTATTCCGCCGGCATGCATCTCGTGCAGGGCATTCTTCTGGCTCTGCTGCAGCGTGAAAAGATGGGAGAAGGTCAGCAGGTCGCGGTCAGCCTCTACAATTCGATGCTCGCCATGCAGATGCAGGAAGGCGCTGCCCACATGATGCGCAAGAAGGACCTCAACTGGGGTGCCTTTCCGCTGACGGGCGTCTTCGAGACCACGGACGGAGCGATCGTCATGGTCGGCGCCTTCAAGCAGAACCCGTTGCAGGACATCTGCAATGCGCTGGAGATCGAAGACCTTTCTCAGCAGCCCCGATACAAGGACTTCGACGCCCAGATGGCGCATCGACCGGAGCTGCAGGCGATCTTCCGCGAAAACTTTGCAAGAAACAGCAATGCCCACTGGCTGAAGCGGCTGGAAGAGGTAGATATCCTCTGCGCACCGGTCCGCACACTTGCAGAGGCGCTGGACGACGAACAGACGATCATCAACAGAATGATACTTGAGGCCGGAGAAACGGCGGCCGGGCCAGTGCGTCTGATTGGCTCGCCGATCGACATGTCGGCCGCTCCGGTGAAAGTGCGCATTCCGCCACCGCACCTCGGCCAGCACAATGATGAAATCCTGGAAGCGCTCCCGGCACGACAGGGAGATGCGGCATGACCGTCGGATTTTCCGTCGGCAACCGGATGGCGCGGGTGACACTCGACCGTCCCGAGCGCATGAATGCCGTCGATGCCGAGACCGAGCGGGAGCTCGAAGCCATTTGGCGGGAGATCGAAGCCCGCGACGACATCAGTTGCGTGGTGCTTACCGGCGCAGGCGAAAAAGCCTTCTCTACCGGGGCTGACCTCAAGGGCAGCGGCAACAAGACCGGCCTTGAATACTGGGCCGAAAGCCGCCCCAGCGGCTTCGGGGGGATCGCCTTTCGAAAAACGCTCGACGTGCCGGTCATCGCCAGGGTCAACGGCTATGCGCTCGGCGGCGGCTTTGAGATGGTGCTCGGTTGCGACATCGTGATTGCGGCGGAGACGGCAAAGTTCGGCCTTCCCGAGGCACGCGTCGGTCGAATGCCGCTCGACGGCGGCATGGTCCTGCTACAGCGAAAGATCCCCCACAATCGCGCAATGGCCGTCCTTTTGACCGGCCGGCAGTTCACAGCAAGCGAGATGCAGGATTTCGGGATCGTCAACGAGACCGTCCCTTATGCCGAACTCGATGCGGCCGTCGACCGCTGGGTGAAAGAGATCGTGGCTTGCGCGCCTTTGTCGCTCAGGGCGATCAAGCAGACGGTCAACCGCACCGGACACCTGAGCCCCGCCGAAGCGCAAGGCCTGCGCACACCCGCATTGATCCGTGCGCTACAAAGCGAGGATGCCCAGGAGGGCGTTTTGGCCTTTCGCGAAAAACGTGCACCGGTTTGGCAGGGGCGGTGAGCATGCTATGAATCTCGGGATATTTGGGGGACCCTTTGTGCACGCCAGCATCCTGAGATATTTCATCGAAGTCGCGCGTTCCGGCTCGATCCGCAAAGCTTCCGACGAAGTGCATGTCGCGACATCAGCACTCAGTCGTCAGATCCGCAAGCTGGAGGACGAGCTTGGAACCCCACTCTTCGAGCGCTTCTCCGATGGCCTTCGCCTTACCGCCGCCGGCAAGGTGGTGCTGAAGCATGCCAAGGAGACCATGCACCAGTACGAGATCATGAAGTCCGATCTTGGCGATCTGCAGGGCAAGCGGACAGGCCGCGTAAATATCGCTTGCCTGGACAGTCTCACGGTTCAGTTCCTGCCGGAATTCGTAGCTGCCTTTCACAACAAGAACCCCGCCGTCGACTTCCGCATTCGCGCGGACAACTACAACAATATCTTCCAATTCGTCGCTGACGGCGATTGCGACGTCGGCGTCACCTTCGATCTTGCCCGCCCGCACGACATCAAGCTCGTACACGGTGTACGCATGCCGCTGATGGTGATGGTCGCACGCCATCATCCGCTCGCCCGGCAAAAAAGTGCGACGCTGCAGGAA